>CAZAJW010000091.1:0-1759 GCA_964485485.1 uncultured Atribacterota bacterium
TCCATGATGGATTTATATTTTTTCCTATGGTGGTTATTTTCCTTATGATTCGATTATCAACATGTGTCATCCATATGTCAAATCCTGATTTCATACTAGAAGGTTCTGATGAATGTCCTGAGAAAATTATTGTTTCACCATCAAATATACAGTCTAATCCAAAATATACCCATATTTCTTTATTTCCTGTAAAGTAGTATTCTTTTGGATCCTTTTCAGGGATTTTTTTGACTATCTTGCTATATAACGGTCCACCATAGCCCTTAATGCCTTGGATAGTATTAGAATAACCTGGATCACCTCTATAGAATATGTCTTGACCATCAGGGGTCCAAGAAGCATTGTTTCCCCTATAATCTATTCTTTGTAGATTAGTCCCATCAATATTCATAACAAAAAGATAATAAGGCCAACCAGACTCCCACTTTCCTACACTAAATGCTATTTTTGAACCATCAGGTGAAACTACAGGATTAGCAAAATGCTTCTTTAAAAGAAACCCAAAATCTATACCACTGTCAGAAGTATCGCGATCAGGGGAAATTTCCTTTACATTAGTACCATTAGCATCTGCAATAAAAATACGGTCTAGAGATTCTGTTATTTCTCCAGCCCATGTCTTACGGGTAATAAATTTTCCTGGCTTTTTAAATACAATTCGTTTACCATCGGGGAACCATGAAGGATCATTGCCCTCTGTAACAAATCGCTGGTTGCTACCATCGGCATTCATCAAGTAAATTCCTTGCTTATCACGTTGTGATACAAATACAATCTCTTTACCGCATGGAGACCATTTTGGATCCCAATCATTAGCAGGATTATTTGTAAGATTAACCGGATTTCTTCCACTTAAATCTATGGTAAATATTTCCATATTGCCCTCTCTGTCTGAAGCAAATGCTATTTTCCCAGGAGGATAAGGAAAAGCTGTAAAATTGTATCCATCAGTAGTTGCAATATATCCACCTTCAAAATCAGCCTGCGACCATCCAGTAACACTTTTGTATTGGTCTTTAATTGGGAAGCCCAGCCAACTATTGCTAGCATCTATTTTTTCATATAATTGCATTAAAGGACCAACAGCAACTTCAAATGCATGTCCTTTATCATTACTATTGGTTATGTAGTAAATACGTCCTCCTTCAAAATCTTGAACCTGGGCCCTAGCAATAGACTCTTTGAAGCCTGAAATAGCTGTATATTCATCACCAACGGGTAGACCTAATTTAAATTTTCCTTCTTTCCATTTTTTATATATTTCCCCTGTAACAGAAAAGGGAATTATGTGCTCTGGCGGTATTGGAAAAACTTTGATTACCTCATCTTGATTGGTTTGATCTATATATCCCAGTATTAATAATTTCGGATTAGGAGGGTTTTTTTCAAATTTTAGTGAAACTGGAACCTCGACTGAATCCTGAGAAACACCTTGAATCTCTGTAGTATCCGAATTGCTCCAAGAAATATGGCCATTGTCATGAAGAACTCCTATTACTATAGCAGCAGATATTGGATTATATTCTTCATTTTTTATTTCAAAAACAATTTTCCAAGAAGGGAAATCTGGAACAGTTTGCTTCATAGTAAAAGAGAGCCATTTGCCAACAGAAATAGTCTGGTTTCTTTTAATAGCAAGATTACTATATTTTTCTAAAAAAGTGGGCTGAGAAAAATTAATATCTTCTAAGGGCATCTCCATATCTCCAAATCTAATTGCCTTAATTGGTGCTATTTCAGGAATTTTAATTCCAATAGT
>CAZAJW010000092.1:0-1894 GCA_964485485.1 uncultured Atribacterota bacterium
ATAGAAATATTGTTCAAATTTATTTTCAAGTTATCGAATTGCCAGACATTAATGCGACCTTTGATTTTCCGTCCCAATTAACAGATGGACCATATACAAAACCTTTCTCAATCACTGATATGCTTTCAGGATGTACTAAGATTCATATATCCCAGCAGCCCTAATACCTCTTCCATAATAGCTGCAGCTTGTTCAATAGAATCATATATGTACTGCCTTGATTCAACTGATTCAAAATCTCCATCCCTTACCTTATCAATCCTCTCTGTAAGCTTTTCTGCCGCATACTGGCCTGCCTCCCTTGCGATACGGGTCCACATATTAACCCTTACTACACCATCTTCGGTCAATGAACTCATCTGCCCGGGGGAAAGACACGAGGTACCATGAAGGACAAGCATTTCCCTTCCCAGGCTCCTGGTAAGCTCCCTTGCCCTTTCTTTCAGATATCTTGCTTTCCCTACGCTTGAAGACTGCTGTTCCGTACCCAGGTCAGCTACCAGGAAATCCACCGCTGGTTTTGAGATATAATCCGTAGCTTTCTCTATATACCTATCATCCCTTACCGACTGTGTATGACCTTCGACACTTAGCTCTTCCATAATTCCCTCTATAAGAATCCTGCTGCCGTATTTTTTGACATATTCCCTGGTAAGGGTAATATTTTCCTCCGGCGGGTACTTCTGGGCATCAAACATCACACTGGCAAGATAAGGAAGGCCTTCGGTTAAGGCCCACTTATCCCTTTCGGGCCCTGCATGGTCAAGGTGGGGAAGTACAGTGACATTACTGTATGGTGAGCTCTTTGCGCCACATAAGGCATTTAAATGCTCCATGACCGAAATAAAGCCTGCTATGGGCTCTTTTGAATAAGTTACCCTCTTTGCCTGCTGCATATAAGGATAAGTAAAAGTCATGGCAACTGCCAGCGGTATATCCTTTATATTGTTCTTTTCAGCAAAGCGACTGGCTGCAAGAAGTATTGCCTCTGTATTCCAGTGGCTGGCGGTGCAGAAAATGGCCATGCTTGTCTTTTTGGCGGCAAGATTTCCAATGATTTCCAGTGCCTGTTCCCTATTTTTTACTATGGACATATGCTCTCCTTCATATATGAAATAATCTCATTGTAAAAAAATTTTATATAAAATTCTATCACTTATAATAAAAAATAGGGAAAATCCATACACAAAAACACCGTTACGCTGACAAATAAAAAAATTATTAAGAATTTGTACTTATATGATCCATGTTTATGGTGGGCCGAACTGGTCTGTAACAAGAACTTCTAGATTAAAAGTGGAATTAATATATTGATATTTAAAATTCTATAAAAATAGTATTAATAAATCCAAGGGTTATTCACATTATTATCTATATTGTCATTTTAGCTAAAATTTATTTGATATTATCATCGGCTTATATAAAATAACATCATAAATAACATATTACTTTTGTAATCAGTTTTGATTACAATTGTAATCAAAAAGGATTACAATATGGACATATTTAATATTGGCAAATCAAAAACAAGAAAAGCAATCCTCCAATTATATTTTTCTCATCCAGAGAAAAAATATTATCTAAGAGAACTGGAAAAGAAAATAAATTTTCCTGTACAGAATATCAGAAGGGAGCTCATCAATCTTGAAAAAAAAGACATGTTCAAAAGGGAAAAGAGCGGTAATCAAGTATTTTATTACTTGAATAAAGAATCACCCCTCTATAATGATATTGAAAATATCATATCTAAAACAATAGGAATTGAAAATCAACTCAGAGTATCTTTATCTGAAGTAAGTGGCATTAAAGAAGCTTTTATTTTTGGGTCTTTTGCAGATGGGACCAAGGATTCCTTGTCTGATATTGATATTATCATAGTTGGAGATATTGAAGA
>CAZAJW010000093.1:0-6964 GCA_964485485.1 uncultured Atribacterota bacterium
TTTATTGAATCCATGGCCAGTGAAAATGCCAGCAGACTTATTGCCATGCGCAAGGCAGAGCAGAATATCGAAGAACAATTAGAAGAATTGGATGCCCAGTTTAACAAACAAAGACAGGATTCGATTACTGAAGAACTGCTGGACATTGTTGCCGGGTTTGAAGCACTAACCAAATAAGGTATAAGGTCCATGAATAATCAAGCGAATTTCAAAAAATACAGAAAGAATATTCGAATTCTCGGAATGACCTGTGTGAACTGTGCCCGCCGTGTTGAACAGAACCTGCAGAAAATTGACGGTGTGAAATTTGCCTCAGTGAATTTAGCAACAGAGTCTGCCTATTTGATTAGTCAGCGGGAAATATCATTTAATGAAATAAAAGAAGCGGTTGAAAATGCCGGTTATTCAGTTTCAGAGAAGATGGGTGAAGAATTAGGGCAAAAAAGATACCTGAAGTCAAAAGAAAACTTAATACTAGCTTGGATAATAACCATACCATTATCCGCAATGATGATTTTTCATATGCTTAGCTACCATATTCCGGGATTTGTGTGGATTGAAGTAATTACTGTTGCTTTTGTAATTTTTTATTGCGGGAAAGCAACAATTAAAAGCGCCTGGATAGCTCTTAGACATTTTCATTCTAATATGGATACCCTTATTACAATCGGTTCCATTACTTCCTGGGTTACTGCAATATTAAACCGGACAGGATTGCCCATCATATCATTCGGGACGCTTGGGGCTATGATTATTGCCATTCACTTAACCGGTCGTTTTATTGAATCACACTTAAGGGATAAAGCTGCCAAGGAAATCAAGTCATTAATTTCTCTGCAGTCAAAAGAAGCGACGATTATTTTAGATAATAATGAAGTAAAATTGCCTATTTCTATGATTAAAAAAGACAATTTGGTTAAAGTTAAGCCTGGAGAGCGAATACCGGTTGACGGCATTGTTGCTGAAGGAAGCTCAGCAGTGGATGAATCTTTTATTTCCGGAGAACCGATTCCCAAGAAAAAAGGTGAAGAAGATGAAGTGGTAGGAGGATCAATTAATCTTTCCGGTCCCTTAATCATTCAAGTTAGCAAAGTAGGAGAAAACTCTTTTCTCTCCCAAATGATTCAATTAATAAAAGAAGCCCAGGGAACAAAAGTGCCGATACAGGCGTTAGCGGATAAGATAACTAACTATTTTGTTCCTGCTATAATGACTCTTGCAATTATCAGTGCAGCATTCTGGTATTTTAATTTGCAGGGATATCAGTCTTTTTTATTAAGAGCAAAAGAATTACTGCCCTGGGTATTAATAACTGAAAATAGCTTGTCTTTTGCTGTATTTGTCTTTATTTCTACTATAGTAATTGCCTGTCCCTGTGTATTGGGATTGGCTACCCCTATGGCATTGGTAGTTGGAAGCGGACTGGCAGCCAGGAGAGGGTTGATTATCAGGAATGCAGAAGCGATTCAAACTTCAAAAGATGTGGCATATGTTCTTATGGATAAAACTGGCACCATAACTCATGGACAGCCTTCTATAATTCATCATGACCTTTCTAAAGAAGAAATGAATATCGTTGCCTCAATTGAAAGTAACTCCCATCATCCTTTAGCCCAGGCTATTGCCGGAAATATAAAAGATAAGATTAAAATAAATAATATAAAAGAAATTCCGGGTAAAGGTGTTTCCGGAGATTATGAGGGAGGTAATTACTTTGTCGGCAAACCTGAAAGCCAGGAGGATTATCTGCCCTATCTTAAAAAAGGACAAACAGTTGTCGAGGTCCTGAAAGATAATAAGAAGATTGGTTTTATTGTTTTGGCTGACCGTATCAGGGATGATTCAAAAGAATCAATATCCCGGCTTAGAGAATTAAAGATTATTCCGGTAATGGTAACCGGAGATAATAAGGTAACTGCTCAGGTAGTAGCAGATGAAATGGGCATTGAAACAGTATATGCCGGAGTCAAGCCGGATGAAAAGTTGGAAATTGTCAGAAAATACCAAAGTGAAGGTAAAAAGGTATTAATGATAGGTGATGGAATTAATGATGCTGCTTCACTGAAAGGAGCAGACATTGGTGTGGCAATGGGGGTTGGTGCTGACCTGGCTATTGATAGTGCTGATATTGTGATTATAAAAGAAGGGATATCCGGACTGATTTACAGTATTATAATTTCCACTAGAATCTTTAAAATTATTCGCCAGAATTTGTTCTGGGCTTTTTTGTATAATACCCTGGCAATACCTATGGCTATGTTCGGTCTTTTACATCCGGCTATTGCTGAAGGTGCCATGGTTTTCAGCTCGACAACCGTAATATTAAATTCTTTGAGAATACAAAAATGACAATTAAATAATAGTAAGTAAATAAGTATAAAATTTTAAAAAAATGAAAGGAATATAAAAATGAAACATAAAATGGTTACTTTAGATGGAAATACGGCAGCTGCCCATACTGCCTATCATCTTAGTGAAAATATAACGATTTATCCCATCACACCTTCTTCCCCTATGGGAGAATTAGCGGATTTATGGGCTTTTCAAGGTACAAAGAATATTTGGGGAGTTGTCCCCCATGTTGCCGAAATGCAAAGCGAGGCAGGTGCGGCTGGAGCAGTACACGGTTCATTACAGAGAGGTTCATTAACTACTACTTTTACTGCTTCCCAGGGATTATTGCTAATGATTCCAAATATGTTTAAGATTGCCGGTGAACTTACAGCTGCTGTATTTCATGTGGCTGCCCGCACCGTTGCTACACATGCACTATCCATTTTTTGTGATCACTCTGATGTAATGGCTGTACGCTCTACGGGATTTGCAATTCTATCGGCAGCGTCTGTCCAGGAGGCAATGGATTTTCCGTTAATTGCCCAGGCTGCTTCTCTCAAATCCAGGGTTCCCTTTTTGCATTTCTTTGATGGTTTCCGCACCTCTCATGAAATATCCAAGGTTGAGCTATTGGAAGTTGAAGAAATGAAGAAAATGATTGATGACAAATTAGTATATGAACATAGAAACCGTGCGCTTTCTCCGGAACGCCCCTTTATACGTGGAACAGCCCAAAATCCTGATGTCTTCTTTCAGGCAAGAGAAGGCTGTAATCCTTTTTATGATGTTTGTGCTGACATCACTGAAAAAACCATGGAACAATTTAAAGAGATAACAGGCCGGGAATATCATTTGTTTCAGTATGAGGGGAATCCTAAAGCCGAATCAGTAATAGTATTAATGGGTTCGGGATGTGAGACAGCTCAGGAAACCGTAGAATACCTTAACAAAAAAGAAGAAAAAGTAGGTCTTATTAAAGTAAGGTTATATCGACCTTTTTCTATTAAACACTTGTGGAAGGCACTCCCTGAAACCGTAAAAAGGATTTGTGTTTTGGATAGAACGAAAGAGCCGGGTAGCCCGGGGGAACCTTTATACATGGAGTTTTTATCAACACTCAACGAATATATTAATGATAATAATATAAACAGGACAATAAAGGTAACCGGAGGCCGTTATGGGTTATCGTCTAAAGAATTCACTCCGGCCATGGTTGCGGGGGTTTTTAGTGAGCTAAAAAAAGATACGCCTGCTAACAATTTTACTGTCGGAATTAATGACGATGTAAGTAAAAAAAGCATAGAATACCCCAAGCATTTTCATACCGAGCCATCCGATAGGGTGAGAGCAGTTTTTTATGGATTGGGTTCTGACGGGACTGTAAGCGCTAACAAGAGCTCTATTAAAATTATCGGTGAGGAGACTGACAATTTTGCCCAGGGTTATTTTGTTTATGATTCCAGAAAAGCAGGCTCTCTTACTATTTCACATTTGCGTTTTGGCAAAGAACCTATTCACTCACCATATCTCATTGAAAAGGCAAACTTTGTAGGCTGCCACCAGTTTTCCTTCCTGGAAAAATATGATGTCTTAAAGTTTGCTGAAGACAATGCTGTATTTTTATTAAACAGCCCTCATTCATCTAAAGAAGTCTGGGATAAAATACCCAAGGAAATACAGAAAATAATCATTGAAAAGAAGATTAAATTATATGTCATCAATGCCTATCAGATTGCCAGGGATATCGGTCTTGGAGCCAGAATTAATACAGTGATGCAGACAGCTTTTTTCCTGCTAAGTAAAATATTGCCGGAAGATGTTGCTATTGACAAAATTAAGAAATTTATTAAGAAAAGCTATGGTAAAAAAGGAGAAACAATAATAGAAAAAAATAACAAGGCAGTTGATCAAGCCAGTAAGGCAATAGAAGAGGTTGTTGTGCCGTCAAAAGCAGATAGTTCAATCAAACAGAAAGAATCAGTTCCTGCCGAAGCTCCTCCATTTGTGCGCGAAGTAACTGCAAAAATGATAGCACAGGAAGGGGATGATATTCCGGTAAGTGCCTTTGAACCTGACGGAACCTTTCCTTCCGGAACTACCAAATGGGAAAAAAGGAATATTGCTCAGGAGATTCCGGTTTGGGATCCGGAAACATGTATCCAATGTGGAAACTGTGTTTTTATCTGTCCACATGCGGTAATAAGAAGTAAAGTTTTTTCACCTGATTTGCTTGCCGATGCTCCGGAAAGTTTTAAATCTACTGATAGCAAGATCAAGACATTCCAGGGAGAAAAATTTAGCATTCAGGTTTCTCCGGAAGACTGTACCGGCTGTGGTTTATGTGTAGAAATATGTCCGGCAAAAAATAAAAAAGACCCTGATAAAAAAGCAGTTAACCTGATGCCTATTGACCCAATTAGGGAACAGGAAAAGAAAAATTGGTCTTTTTTCCAAAAGTTACCATTGGTTAACCGTTCAAAATTACAACTCAATCGTATCAGAGACCTGCAATTTACACTTCCGTTATTTGAATTTCCGGGAGCTTGTGCCGGATGCGGGGAGACACCTTATTTAAAGCTCATAAGTCAGCTGTTTGGAGAAAACATGGTAATTGCCAATGCCACTGGATGCTCCTCAATATATGGCGGTAACCTTCCTGCTACTCCATGGACTTATAACCGGGAAGGACATGGGCCTGCCTGGTCTAATTCCCTTTTTGAAGATAATGCCGAATTTGGCTTTGGAATGCGCCTGGCTATTGACCAGCAAAAGAGGTATGCCATTTCCCTGTTAGAACAATTAAAAAAAGAAATAGGGGAAGATTTTGTAGATGAAATAATAGAAATGGCGAAATCTGAGGAGACAGAGATTGATGAGCAGAGAGAATCTGTTAAGCAATTACATGAAATCTTGCAGAAGATTGACAAAAAAGAAGCAAGACAATTAGAGAGTGTGGCTGAATCTTTAATAAAAAAGAGTGTCTGGATTATCGGAGGAGACGGTTGGGCTTACGATATAGGTTACGGCGGGTTGGATCATGTTATTGCTCAACCTGATAATGTCAATATTCTGGTACTGGATACCGAAGTATATTCCAATACCGGGGGGCAAATGTCTAAGGCAACTCCGTTGGGAGCGGTTGCCAAATTTGCCGCCGGCGGGAAGTCAATGGCCAAAAAAGATCTAGCCATGATGGCAGTGAATTATGGACACGTTTATGTTGCCCGAATTGCCATAGGGGCGAATATGAATCATGCTATTAAAGTTTTCCAGGAGGCAGAAGCTTATCAGGGACCTTCCTTAATCATTGCTTACTGCCCCTGCATCGGGCATGGTTATGATTTAAGAAACGGGCTGCAACAGCAAAAGGCTGCAGTTTTGTCAGGATATTGGCCGTTAATGAGATATTCTCCTGACTTGAAAAAGCAAAACAAGAATCCTTTCCAACTGGATTCCAAGTCTCCTAGCATACCTTTGGAAGAGTATATTTACGCAGAGAATCGATACAGAATGCTAACTTACAGCAATCCAGATATTGCCGAGCAATTTAGCAAGGAAGCCCAACAGGAAGTTTTGAACCGATGGAAAATGTATCAGAAATGGGCAGAAAAGGAAATTTCTCAAGAAAAGGAGGAAAAGTAAATGATTGATTTGAGTTCAGAGTATATGGGGATTAAGTTAAAAAATCCATTGGTAGCGTCTGCTTCACCATTATCCGAGGATATTGAAAAAATTAAACAAATGGAAGAAAAGGGGATTTCAGCTGTTGTACTGCATTCATTATTTGAAGAGCAGATTAAATTGCAGGAAAGAGAATTAAATCAATCTCTTACTCAGGGAACCGAAAGTTATGCAGAGGCACTTAGTTATTTTCCTGACCTTAACAATTATCGTTTTGCCCCGGATGAATATATAGACTATATTTCCAGGGTTAAGGATGAAGTAAAAATCCCAATTATTGGTAGTTTGAACGGGGTGTCTCAAGGTGGATGGGTTCGCTATGCTAAAAAAATTGAAAAGGCAGGAGCAGATGCTCTGGAGTTAAATGTCTATTATTTGCCTACAGAAAAAAATAATTCATGCCAGGAAATTGAGCAAATATACCTTGACTTGATAAGGAGTTTGCGACAAAATATAACAATACCGATTGCAGTAAAATTAAGTCCTTATTTTAATTCCATTCCCGGTATAACCGATAAATTAGCTGAAGAAGGAGCGGATGGTCTGGTTTTATTCAATCGCTTTTATCAGCCGGATATTGACTTAACTGAAATGTCGGTTGTCCCGAATTTGGAATTAAGCCGTTCTTCGGAATTACGGCTAAGGCTAAGGTGGGTGGCTATACTCTATCAAAAAGTAAAGGCTGATATGGCAATTACCGGTGGAGTTCATACAACTGAAGACATAATAAAAGGCATTTTAGCAGGAGCAAATGTAACAATGATGACATCAGCCCTGCTGGAAAAAGGTATCCCATACATAGAGAAATTGATTAAAGGGACAGAAGAGTGGCTCAGAAGAAATCAATATAATTCTATTAATGAAATTAGAGGTCTGCTAAGCCAACAAAATGTTAAAGAAACAGATGCTTTTGAAAGAGCAAATTATATGAAAGTATTAAAGTCTTATC
>CAZAJW010000094.1:0-6929 GCA_964485485.1 uncultured Atribacterota bacterium
AGATAAGCAAGATGGTATTCATTTTGCTGTCTGGGCTCCCAATGCCGAATCTGTTTCAGTTATTGGTGATTTTAATAATTGGGAACCTAATACTCATAAACTAAAACAAATTCATGCCGGTAGCGGTATCTGGGAAGGAATTATCACTAACCTGGAAAAAGGCGAAAAATATAAATATCATATTCAGTCAAGATATCAAAAATATGGTGTAGATAAAAGAGATCCTTATGCTTTTTATGGAGAAAAACCACCATTTACTGCATCGGTACTATGGGATTTAAATTATCAATGGCAGGACCAAATATGGATGGAAGAAAGAAGAGAAAAAAACCGATTAGATCAACCCTTTTCTGTTTATGAAGTACACATCGGCTCCTGGCAGAGAAAACTTCAACCAGAAAATGATTTTCTAAATTATCGAGAACTAGCTACAGAATTAGCCCAATATTGTAACAAAAATGGTTTTACCCATATAGAGTTATTACCGGTGATGGAGCACCCTTTTTACGGTTCATGGGGTTATCAAACTGTGGGTTACTTTTCTCCTAGCAGTCGTTACGGTACCCCACAGGATTTTATGTATTTTGTCGACTACCTTCACCAACAGGGTATTGGTGTCATTTTGGATTGGGTTCCTTCGCATTTTCCGGGAGATGAACACGGTTTAGTTTATTTTGACGGTACCCATCTATACGAACATGCCGATCCAAAACAAGGATTTCACCCCGACTGGAAAAGTTATATTTTTAATTTTGGCAGGAAAGAAGTTCAGTCATTCTTAATCAGCAGCGCACTCTTCTGGTTGGATTATTATCATGTTGATGGTTTACGAGTTGACGCTGTTGCCTCTATGCTTTATCTGGATTATTCCCGCAAAGAAGGAGAATGGGTTCCAAACCGTTTCGGGGGCAGGGAGAATTTAGATGCCATTGCCTTTATTAAAAAACTAAATGAAACTTCTTATTCTTATTTCCCGGACATTCAGATGATTGCCGAAGAATCAACTGCCTGGCCTATGGTTTCCAGACCTATATATTTAGGGGGGCTTGGTTTTGGTATGAAATGGAATATGGGTTGGATGCACGATACTCTGTCTTATTTTGCCAGAGATCCGATATATCGTAAATATCACCATCAGGAACTTACCTTTAGCCTTTTATATGCATTCAACGAAAACTTTATTTTGTCTCTTTCCCATGATGAAGTAACTCATGGTAAAAAATCACTACTGGAAAAGATGCCTGGCGATGATTGGCAAAAGTTTGCTAATTTACGTTTATTATTCGGTTATATGTTTGCCCATCCGGGGAAAAAACTATCCTTTATGGGAAGTGAATTTGGTCAAAGACAGGAATGGCAGCATGATTATTCCCTGGACTGGCATTTACTTAAATTTCCTTACCATGATGGGATGTTAAAATGGGTTAAAGACCTTAACCACATATACAGAAAAGAAAAAGCTTTGTATGAAGTGGACTTTGATAGTTCAGGTTTCCAATGGATAGAAAGCAATGATTGGAGTCACAGTGTACTGGTTTTTTTAAGAAAAAGTAAAAACAAGAAAGAAAGAATACTGATTGCTTGTAATTTTATACCAACACCTTTGTATAATTACCGAATTGGTGTACCCGATCATGGTATCTGGCGTGAATTTCTTAATAGTGATGCTTCCTTTTATGGAGGAAGTGGGCAAGGAAATATGGGAAAAATCGAAACTGTTCCGGTCCCTATGCATGGTTATGATTTTTCAATAAATATTACTATTCCGCCCCTTGGTATTCTCTTTTTAAAAAAGCAGGTAGAATAACATGATAATTGGTTCGGATTATCATAACAATAAAGAAACCAGATTTTCAGTTTGGGCACCCAAAAGAAAGAAGGTAGCGCTTCATTTAGTATATCCAGAAAATAAAATTATTGAGCTTAATCATAATAGAAGAGATGGTTACTGGTATTTAGTGATTGGTAAAAATATTTTGGATTACAAATATTTTTACCAGCTGGATGAAAAAGAGGAGTTTCCTGATCCGGCTTCAAACTTTCAACCTGAAGGAATATACGGTCCATCACAGATAATAGATCATTCTTTTTCCTGGACAGATAATAATTGGCCGGGTATAGAGTTATCAGACATGATAATTTATGAGCTTCATGTCGGAACATTCACCACAGAAGGAACATTTGAGGCTATTATACCCAGATTAAACGAACTGGCCAGGTTGGGAGTTAATACGATAGAGCTTATGCCTATAGCCCAGTTTCCCGGGGAAAGAAATTGGGGTTATGATGGGGTTTTCCCTTTTGCAGTGCAAAACTCCTATGGCACACCAGACAATTTAAAAAATTTGATTAATACCTGCCATCAAAAAGGTTTTGCAGTATTGTTGGATGTTGTTTACAACCATCTTGGACCTGAGGGAAATTACCTTCCTCAATTTGGACCTTATTTTACCGATAAATATCATTCCAACTGGGGAAAAGGAATTAACTTTGATGGACCATTCAGCAATGAAGTAAGAAATTATTTTATTCAAAATGCCCTTTACTGGCTAAAAAAATACCATTTTGATGGTTTACGGCTTGATGCCATCCACAGTATCTTTGATATGAATGCAACTCATATCTTACCAGAACTTTCTTTAGCAATCAGAAAACTTTCCAAAAAAAATAACAAAATATATCATCTCATAGCAGAAAGCGACCTTAATAATAACAAAATTGTCAGAGGTCGACAAAGAGGCGGATATCAACTGGATGCACAATGGAGTGATGATTTTCATCATTCCCTGCATGCTCTGCTTACTGGAGAAAAATTCGGTTATTATCAGGATTTTGGTAAAATCCAGGATCTGGTAAAAGCAATTAAAGAAGGTTTTGTTTATTCCGGACAGTATTCTTCTTTTCGCAAAAAAAATCATGGCAATAGTTCCCGATTTATCCCGACAGATAAATTTGTTGTCTATTCACAGAATCATGATCAGGTAGGAAATCGTATGCTGGGTGAACGTCTCTCTAGCTTGGTATCATTGGAAGAATTAAAATTGGCGGCAGCAATAACCATTCTTTCTCCCTATATTCCTCTCTTATTTATGGGTGAGGAATATGGTGAAGACTCCCCTTTTTTGTATTTTATTAACCATAAAGACCATCATTTAGTCCAAGCAGTTAGGGAAGGAAGAAAGAAAGAATTTGCTCAATTCCAGTGGCAGCAAGAACCTCCTGATCCACAGGACAAATCAACTTTTCAAAAAAGCAAAATCAATTGGCAAAAGAGAAAAGAAAATAATCATGCTGTTTTATTGAACTTTTATAGTCAACTGATAAAATTAAGAAAAAAGCATTCTTTGTTACGATGCCCAGGTAAAAAACAAATAAACGCATGGGCATCAGAAGAAAAAAAAGTTCTTATTCAAAAGAGGGTCGGCAAAGAAGAACAATTTCTATTAATAGCTAACTTCAACTCCCGTAAAATTAAATACAATATTAAACAATGTAAGGACTATTTATTATCTGATACATCAATATGGCAGTTGGTCTTTAATTCAAACCAAAAAAAATGGCTGGGAAAAGAAACCCTTACCTCTGATATTTTTTATGAAAAAGATGAATTAATTCTGAAACCTTCTCAATTTCTTTTATATAGACAAAAAGGAGTCAATAATAAAAATGGAAAAGAATAAATATATTTGCATTCATGGGCACTTTTATCAACCCCCACGAGAAAATCCCTGGCTGGAAGATATTGAGCTGCAGGATTCTGCTTATCCCTTCCATGACTGGAATGAACGAATATCAGAAGAATGTTATAAAACCAATACTGCCTCTCGTATCCTGGACAAGGATGGTGACATTATTCGAATTGTTAATAATTATAGCAGTATCAGTTTTAATTTTGGACCAACTCTACTCTCATGGATGAAAAAACATCAACCGGAGATTTATCAATCAGTTTTAGATGCAGACTCTACCAGCCAGGAAAAATTCAGTGGGCACGGTTCAGCAATTGCCCAGGCGTATAATCATATGATTATGCCTTTAGCTAATGAAAAAGATAAATATACCCAGGCATATTGGGGAATTAAAGATTTTCAGGAACGTTTCGGCCGTTACCCGGAAGGCATGTGGTTACCTGAAACAGCAGTAAATTATGATACTCTGGAAGTTCTTGCTGAATTAGGTATTAAATATACTATCCTCGCACCTCACCAAGCAGCAAAAGTGAAAAAGATAGACAAAGATAATCAATGGCAAGAGATAAAAGAAGCCAATATCGATTTTCGACAGCCATATTTATGTAACTTACCATCCGGAAAATCAATCAATATATTTTTCTATAATGGGGCTCTGGCTCATGAAGTCAGTTTTGGAGGTCTTTTGCGTAATGGCGAAAAGTTTGCCAATAGCTTAATAGCAAATTTTTCCCAAGAAAACCAAAAACCAGAATTAGTCCATATTGCAACTGATGGAGAAACCTTCGGTCATCACCACCGTTTTGGTGATATGGCTTTATCTTTCTGTTTAAATCTTATTGAAGAAAATAAACTGGCCAAAATAACAAATTATGGAGAATATCTGGAATTTCATCCACCTATCTATGAAGTACAGATTGTAGATAATACCTCCTGGAGTTGCGTGCATGGAGTTGAGCGCTGGAGAAATGACTGTGGTTGTCACACCGGAATGAATGCCAATTGGCATCAAGGATGGAGAAAACCACTTCGAGAAGCTATGGACTGGTTAAGAGATAAGACAATTGATCTATTCGAAGAAGGGGCTTCAGACTATTTCCAGGATGTATGGCAAGTCAGAAATGAATATATTAATATCATTCTAAACCGCAATATGGAAAATATAGATAACTTCTTTAATCAATTTGCTACCCATTCCCTTGATCATAAAGAAAAAATTAAAGCCCTTAAATATCTGGAAATGCAAAGAAATGCCATGCTGATGTACACCAGTTGCGGTTGGTTTTTTGATGAAATATCGGGTATTGAAACAACCCAGGTTATGCATTATTCTGCCCGCTGCATGCAACTAGCCAAAGAATTGAATAACATTGATCTAGAACCAGAATATATGGAAAGATTAAGTAAAGCTCCCAGCAATGTCCGAAAATATGAAAATGGAGCTAAAATTTATGAAAAAATGATTCAACCGGCAATAATTGACCTATTACGGGTGGGTGCACATTATGCTGTCTCAACACTCTTTAACGGTAAGCAAAAAAATATTTATTCCTATCAAATCCTGGAAGATAAAATTGAACGCCATGAAAAAGGTCAATTAAAAATTGCTGTCGGCCAAGCCATCATTAAATCAAATGTTACCCTGGAACAGGATAAGACAAGTTTTGCAGTTCTTCATTTAGGTGACCATAATGTGAACGGGGGAGTAAGGCGGTACCAAGACGAGGAAACCCACCAAAAAATGGCTCAAGAAATCAAGACAGCTTTTAACCAGACAAATGTGGTAGACATTATCCGGTTAATAGACAAATATTTCAAGACTAACAGTTATTCTCTCTGGTATTTATTCAAAGATGAACAAAGAAAAGTAATTAAAAAAATATTACAGCCTACCAAAGAAGAAGTTGAAAACAATATCAAACAGCTATATGCAGCTAACTATGCTGTCATTAATTTCTTAAAACAATTAAATATTCCAGTTCCCCAATCATTATCAGTCATCACTCAGCAGGCTATTAACCTGGAGTTAAACGGTCTTTTCTCCGAAAATCTTATAGATCTGGAAAAAATGGAAAAACTGATAGAAGAAATTCAAAATTGGTCTATTGATATAGATAAAGATACACTGGAATTTAATATTGAGCGATGGGTAAATGATTCAATCGAAAAATTACGAGAACAACATGATAGTATTGAATATATTCAGGCAATCACTGCTACCTTGAATCAATTGGACAAAATAGATATTACTTTTTATCCCTGGAAAGCCCAAAATATTTATTTTCAAATGAAACAGGAATTAATTCCTAGCTTCCAAGAAAAAGTCAGTCAGGGAGATGATAAAGCCAAATTATGGTTAGACGAATTTAAAAAATTAGGGGTAATGCTCAGTGTAGGTGTATCTTAATGAAAATTCCTTTATCAACTTATCGTATTCAATTTAATCCTACTTTTGGATTTAAAGAAACAAAAAAGATTGTTCCCTATTTAAAGGAACTGGGAATCACTACCATCTATGGCTCACCAATTCAGCAATCACGAACTGACAGCCAGCATGGATATGATATGATTGATTTTAACAGAATAGACACTCAATTAGGAGGAGAAAAAAGGTTCCGACAATTAATCCAACAAATCAAAAATAGGCAGATGAGTTGGATACAGGATATTGTTCCTAATCATATGGCATATCATACTACAAATCCTTTTATATATGACATCCTGAAAAATGGTAACAAATCAACTCACTGTAACTACTTTGATATGGATTGGAAACATAAAGATAAAAAATTGCATGGTAAATTGTTGTTCCCTTTTCTGGAAAAGCCATTAGAAGATTGCATACAAGAAGGTTTGATGCAACTATCCTATGAAGACGGTAAATTCTTGGTCAATTATCATAATTTTTCCCTTCCCCTCAAACAAGATAATATTCAGGAAATAATATCTATCTATATAAATCTTATGCCAGTTGAAGAACTGACCGCCCTTCCCGTAAAAAACCCTGTCAAACTATTATGGTTATTGGATAAAGTAAATAAAAATTCTTCACAATTAAGTTATCAATTCTGGCAAAGGCTATTAATGGCCCAAAACTATTTACCTGCCTATTGGAAAGAAAGCAGAAAAGAAATTAATTACCGCCGATTCTTCAGTATCAATGAACTTATATGCTTAAAAATGGAAAAGAAAAATGTTTTTGACTCTGTACATCAACTTATCCTAAAGGAGGTTCGACAG
>CAZAJW010000095.1:0-1964 GCA_964485485.1 uncultured Atribacterota bacterium
GGACAGGATTAGCCAAAATAACATTAAAAATAAGAAAGTTAAAATAAAACGAATTCTTTTATGCATTAATAGAAACCTCTTACAGTAATGTTAATCAAATACTTTATTCTTAATACAAACAATCTCTTTTATGTTTAAAGCTTAGCAATTGGTTTCTGTCGATATATCTTGTTCTCGAATTCTTATGAGTATTAATTCTAAAAGTAAAATAATTTTGTTTATTATACCAAAACATCAATTAAAATCAAAGCAAACCATCCATAGTGCCAATATTATTTATTGCAGTCACAAGTCAAATGGTACCGGGATTAGATGAATAAGCAAACTTTAATTCAGTTTAGAATTAATAATAACGTTTTACTTCAAACCTGGATAATTGTATCTTTTCTCCTGGAAATATTCCGGCTTTTCGTTTGGCAATTTCTATCTGATATTCTGCCGAATTAACTCCCTCTAAATTTGGTAAAAGAAGGCCTTTTTTAAAGCCACTACTAACAATAACACCATATTTCCTGGGATCGAGCAGGGAAATATCGTCAACCTCTTCCGGGGGAGACAAGATATCCACTGAGATTGACAAGAAATCAACCTCTTCCATAGTTACCGGAGGAAATCTTGGATCACGAGTAGCAGCACTGACCGCATTTTCAATAATTTCCAAAGCAATATTATCTTGGGTTGGCAAAAAGGTACCAATACAGCCTCTTAAATTACCATCTTTTTTTAAAGAAACAAATACACCAGCTTGATTTTGGGTTAATTCTGCAGAAAGATGTTCGGGCTGTTTTATTATTCTACTTGTTTTCAAATAGAATACTATGCTTTCCCTGGCTAACTGAACCGGTGTACTTTCTGCTCTTTTTTTATTCATTACAAGACAACTCCTTTTAAAAAAATTATATAGATTTGTTACTGAACCCGCCTACATTCAAAAATTATTTATCTTTAGGTATTTAACATATTCTGGGTAATTGCTGTCCACTGAGCATTCCTATCACTCTTTTCCCGCCAATGCCTGTTCTAAGATAGACTTCATTCCGGCTTTCTGATACTACCCTTCCGATAATTTTAGATTGCTCTCCGTATTGACAGTTTTTCATTTTTTTCAGTATTTTCTCGGCATGTTTTTCAGGTACAAATGCAATTAATTTACCCTCATTGGCCAAATATAGAGGATCATAGCCTAAAATTTCACAAGTGTCTTTTACTATTTCCTGAATAGGAATCTTTTCTTCCTCAATTTCAATTTCCACATTAGATGACTGAGCAATTTCGTTCAAAGCTGTAGCCAAACCTCCGCGGGTAGGATCTCTCAAAACATGTATTTCTTTAGTTACAGATAACATTTGATAAACCAAATCGGACAAAGGGGCTGTGTCACTTGAAATTGACTGATCAAGTTGAAGATTCTCGCGAGAAACTAAAATACTGATGCCATGATTGCCTATTGGTCCATTTACGATAATCACATCACCTATTTTAGCCTGTCTGGCATTTATATTAATACCTGAATCAATATAGCCAATCCCGGTTGTATTAATAAACATTCCGTCAACATCGCCCTTATTGACTACCTTGGTGTCTCCGGTAACCACATTAACTCCAACCTTCTTTGCCGCTTCAGCCATACTGCAGGTGATTTGTTCCAAAAGCTCAATAGAAACTCCTTCCTCTATAATAAAAGAAGTACTGAGATATCCTGGAATTGCCCCACACATGGCGATATCGTTAACGGTACCATGTACTGCTAAATGGCCAATATTCCCCCCTGAAAAAAATAATGGGCTAACAGTAAAAGAATCAGTTGACATTGCCATTTTCTTATTAACTGCTGGTAAAATAGCTCCATCATGAAGCTGGTTCAATATGGGATTTCCAAAATGCTTCAGAAAAATAGAATTAATTAACTGATTAGAAATCTTCCCTCCACTACCGTGATCTAAAGTTATTATATTGTCTTTCAT
>CAZAJW010000096.1:0-9749 GCA_964485485.1 uncultured Atribacterota bacterium
ATTTGATGAGTATTTTAAGCTATTATAGTCTTTTCTAACCTGTAAGATAGGTCTACCAAAAACAATAACATTTTGGCAACAGGAAAAACTACCCACAAAAATTTGACACAGACGATAAAATGATAATAGTTGACATGATTTTTAATTAGTGATATACTTTCTTAAAACATTAAAACATTAATTATTTAATATATTAAAGCTTTTTTGTAATTGATGATAGTTTTTTAATCGTATTTGGATTAAATATCTCCCAAAATATTGGGTGATTGGAGGCAAAGTCATGGAACATTATCCGCGCTGGAAAAATGAAATGACTGATCAATTATTTCAAGCGATACTGAGGTTAGATAATATTGATGAATGCTATCAGTTTTTTGAAGATGTAGCAACGATTAATGAAATTAAAGAACTCAGTCAGCGCCTGGAAGTTGCCCGGATGCTTGATGAAGGCTTTATCTATGAGGATATTGTACAGAAAACCGGAGCTAGCTCTGCAACAATCAGTCGGGTAAAGAAGTGTTTAAACTATGGCGCTGATGGCTATCAGCTAATACTGAAAAAAATTAAACAAAAGAATAAACTATAAATAAAATAATGGAGGAAATTTGATGAATAGAAATAAACGAATCATTTCAGCTTTACTTTGTTCGGTATTTTTCTTTATGTTGTTAGGACTACCTGGTATATCTGCAGAAAAAGAAGTCTATATTAATGGTATCGATGCAGATTACCCCCCACATGCTTATGTAGATGAAAAAGGTAATCCAGCAGGTTTTGATGTGGAAGCATTGGATTGGATTGCTGAGGAGATGGGATTTGAGGTTGTCCATCAGCCTACTGCCTGGGATGGAATTGTTTCCAGTCTGTTAGCCAAAAAAATCGATATGGTTTTTTCTGGTATGACAATCAATGAAGAAAGAAAACAAAAGGTTAATTTCTCCATTCCTTATTGGGTAATAAATCAGGCGATTTGTGTTCCAATCGATTCTGACTTGAATGCTATTGCTGCTTTTATGGGAGATAACATAGTAGGGACACAGCGCGGTTGTACTGCTGCCATGTGGATTGAAGATAATCTGATTGTCCCAGGATTATTCCCTAAAGATCAACTAAAACTTTATGATGGTTTTTCCTTAGCAGTGCAGGATCTGCTAAACGGAAGAGTTGATGCTGCTATGATGGATGATGTAATGGTAGAAGATGCAATCCGTAAGGGGATGGCGGTTAAAATTGTTGGTACTATTAATACTGAAGAAGAATATGGAGTGGCAGTTAGGAAAGAAGATACAGAGTTATTAGAATTAATAGATGAAGGAATTAGACGTTTTATGCGTTCACAAAGATGGGATGAGTTAGAGGCTAAATATTTCCAAACTCAGTAAAATAAAAAATAAATTCTAATAAAAAAATCTTAAAATAGAAATAATGTATGATGGGGATATAGACTAAAAAGTTTATATCCCCAGTTTCATGTAAAATATAATGTCAAAAGTTAATAGGCAATAAGGATATGGTGCAAGTTATGGAAAATTTTATTGCTGTTTACCAGGCCCTTCCTTTTTTACTTCAGGGCATAATAACAACTTTAGGCTTGGTACTAAATGCGCTTTTTTTGGGTTTTATTATTGGTGTACCCTTATCAGTAGGACAGGTTTTTGGCACTCCTTGGACGAAAAAAATTATCGGTATTTATATCTGGTTTTTTAGAGGTTTGCCAATACTAGTTTTATTATTTCTTTTTTATTATGGTTTATTTAACATGATAGGATTGAATTTATCTGCTTTTGTAGCAGCAGTCTTGGTATTGGGTTTGCGCAGCTCTGCTTATCAGGCACAGATTTTTAGAGGAAGCATCCAATCATTGGGGCAAGGGCAACTGTTAGCAGCTCAATCTCTCGGAATGAGTAAAGGCAAGGCAATATGGAATATCATTTTACCGCAAGCATTAAGGATGTCAATTCCCGGTTGGTCTAATGAATATCCGGCAATGTTAACAGAATCTGCCGTAACTTATGCTATTGGCGTGATGGAGGTATTGACTCGGGGTAACTTTATTGCATCCAGAACCTATAGGCCTATGCCTATTTATCTGACTTGCGCTATAATTTTTCTAATCTTATCCTATTCAGGAATGAAAATATTACATATTTTAGAGGAGAAGGTTAGAATTCCCGGGTTTGAGGAATGAAAGGACCAGAAGAAATGAACCAAAAAAAAGAATTAATATTACGAATTAAAGATATTCATAAATCCTTTGGAGGAAAAGAGGTTTTAAAAGGGATCTCTTTTGATGTTTACAAAGGAGAAACAAAGGTAATCATTGGTCCCTCAGGGATGGGGAAAAGTACACTTTTGAGATGTATTAACCAGCTTACCTTTCCTGACCAGGGCACGATATGGTTAAGAGACCAGGAAGTAACTCACCATAATTTAAAAGAGATTAACCTTTTCCGTCAAAAGATAGGTATGGTTTTTCAGGATTTTAATCTTTTTGACCACCTTGATGCTGTTAGAAATGTTGAGATTGCTCTGATTAAAGTAAAAGGAATGGGAAAGAAGGAAGCAAGAGAAAAGGCTATACATGAGTTAAAGAAAGTTGGGTTAGGAAAACAGGCATTACTTTACCCGGCTCAACTATCCGGTGGTCAAAAACAGCGGGTTTCAATTGCCCGGGCATTGGCCATGGATCCGGAAGTCATGCTTTTTGATGAGCCTACCTCTGCACTTGATCCGGAACTAATTGGTGAGGTATTGGGTGTTATGCAAAAATTAGCCAGAGAAGGTATGACTATGGTTGTGATTACACATGAAATGGGTTTTGCCCGTTCGGTGGCTGATGAAATAATTTTTTTGGAAAAGGGCAAGCTATTGGAGAGCGGACCACCGGGAAAATTGTTTTACCAACCTAAATATGAGCGAACCCGGAGATTTTTATTCAAATTAACCGAGTTATATGGTGATTTAAATGGGGAAAAACAATGATTAACCCGGACTTTTTCTTAGAAATATTATTTCCTTCTCTATTAGAAGGATTCATAATGACTATGAAATTAATTTTCTGGTCAATCCCAATTGGATTAGTAATTGGAATTATTATTGCTATTGGCCGGGTTTATGGTAATGTACTGGTATCTTTTTTCAGTAAAGCATATATTATATTTTTCAGAGGAACACCTTTACTGATTTTACTTTTTATCCTGTATTATGGTTTCCCTTCTATTGGTATTTATTTATCGCCTTTTGTCGCTGCTGTTATCGGATTTGTTCTTTGCAGTAGTTCTTATCATGCAGAATATATTCGTGGAGCGATTCAATCTGTAAGAAGTGGACAGGTGCTGGCAGCCCAGGCACTGGGAATGAGTAAATTGAGTGCCGTTTTTAATATTGTTCTTCCCCAGGCTTTACGTAGAGCCATTCCAGGATGCTCTAATGAGATTATTTATCTGATAAAGTATTCTTCATTAGCCTTCATGGTAACCTGCATTGAATTAACTGGAGCAGGCAAGATTGTAGCCTCTCGCTATTTTACTTATACCGAAGTTTTTTTAGTCATTGGAGCTATCTACTTAATTATTGTTTCCCTGGCTACTAAACTTTTAAATATTTTAGAGGAAAGGGCGTCTTTCCCCGGATGGGAGAATAAAAAGTAATGGATGAAAAAATAAGAATTAGCAAGCCAATTTACCTGGATCACTCTAGTTTGAAATATCCCTTACCCGAGAAATTATTATTTGAATTATCAAATGAGCTACCTAATATCAATAAATATCCCAGTGGAGGCAATTATCTGAAATTATCTGCTAAACTAGCTGGCTATGTTGGTGTTGCTCCGGAAAATATATTGCCTGTTAATGGCTCTGATGAGGTGATTGAGGCCGCTACCAGGGCATTTGGCAGTAAATTGATTTTAATTCCTATCCCAACTTTTTCTCAATATGAAGCAAGCGCGGATCGTAACAGGTTTAATAAAAAATTAGTTAACTGTTTACAAGGCTATGATTATAAATTGAATTATAGTGATGATGATTTAAAAAAAGCCAGCCTGGTCTGGATATGTAATCCTAATAATCCTACCGGAGATTCTATTTCCAGGGAGAATATTAAAAATATCCTGGATAGGTCTGCCGGTATCGTGGTAGTTGATGAGTGTAATTACGAATATTTAGGGGAGACAGCGGTGGACTTGATTAATAAATATCGCAACCTGGTGATTTCCCGAAGCTTTTCCAAAAATTTTGGTTTAGCGGGATTAAGATTAGGTTTTACAATTGCCTCACCAGCAAATATTATGAAAATTGCTCGCTACTGTCAACATTTCAGGGTCAACAGAATGGCTGAAATAGCTGGTATTAAAGTGTTAAAATATTTGAATTATTATAAGGGAATATGGCAGGAAGTGGCAAAAGTAAGGAAACAATTTATTGCTGCTCTCCAACAGATAAATATCATGGCTTTTCCATCTAAGAGTAATTTTGTGCTGGTTGATTTTGTTACCCGGGAAAATACAAAAAGTGTATGGCAATATTTAAGAAAAGAAGGCGTCTATGCCTTTGCTGCCTGGGAAGATGAATTTTCGGGATTAGAAAATCATTATATTCGCTTTACCATTGGCACCCGGCAAGAAATGGATTATACACTGATGCTGTTAAACCAATACCAAACAAATAATCCAAATTAATTTTCTATAAACCACATCCTATTTTCTCTTAAAACAAATATAATCATTTTTTTAGAACAGATAGAATATGTCTGTATCAAGTTACACTTTCTTTTCATTGCCTTTTTAGTTTATAATTATAAAAAGAACTGTTTTCAGGGGGATTACCCCTGATTACTAAAAAAGGAGTTTCAGGGTAATTACCCTGAGTAAATTTATGCATTGCTACTATAACATAAAAAGATTAATATTAATATTTTTTCTGATTATATTTTTTGCTTATTTAATTCTTATGCCAGCATTAGCTCAACAACTGGATGAAAAAGAAGAAAAACAACTAAAAATTTTCCAGCTTTCACATTTATTAGAAAAGGGAAATAAATTTCCCCGTCAGAATGCTTATTTCAATAATGCGTTAGCATACTTTAATCATAAACATTTTGCTATGGCTATTAAAGAATTAGAGAGAATAGAATACAATAATTTATATATCCCCCTTTATTTGAAAAGTCAATTATTAAAAGGACAATGTTATGAAAAGCTGCAACGATGGGACTCGGCTCTTTATATTTACCAGAATCTTGATGATGACATTCCATTGATGCAGGATTATTTTGCCTACTTTTTGAGCAAAACCTATCTTGGCATGAATGATATAAGGAATGCCCTGAAATCATTTCAAATTTTAATTAAAGAATATCCAAATAGTGTATTAGTACCGCTGGCCAGATATCAAATGGCTCAAATGTATTTGGGAGAAGGGCAACTAGATTATTTTTTAGAAGAATGCAATATGGCAATTGAGATTGCCAATGAAGAGCAATTCAAGGCAAGGGTTCTTATCAGGGTGAGTGATGTTTTATGGGAAGAAGAGAGATATTTAGATTCTTTGGCATATCTTAAGGATTTACTCGAGAACCGCTATAACCGGGAACGTATTGCCAGTTATGAAAACTTATACGTAAAGCGCTTTCAGGTAGCCAAAGAAAACGTAAAAGTTGAAATGCCAGCCGATTTATCACTATTTTGTGCAGGAATATTTTTTAACTATCGGCAATACGAAGTTGCAGAAACATTATATGATGAGGTAATTAACCTTTATCCTGATCAGGTGGATTTGGCTCAGGTCTACTATAATAAAGCCAGGGCTATCCACTATCAGGGTCAATACGAAAGGGCAATTGAAGAATGTAAATATATTTTAGAAACTTTCAAAGTTCCGGAAGATATTATTATTAGAACTTTATACCTCTATGCGGGTACCCTATTGTCTTCCGGAAACCGTAACAGGGCTGTCGAGAAATATGAGGAAATCATAGCAAAGTATCCGGAAAGTTACTTCGCTCAAACATCCTATTTACGTTTATCTGAAATTGAATTTTTACAAGACCGGGAAGACGATGGTATTAATATATTAAACCAGTTAATCGCTGAGTATCCTCAATCTTCTCAAGCAAGGGAGGCAAGTTGGAAACTGGCTCGTCATTATACTAATGAGGATGAAATTGAGGATGCCCTGGAGTATTACAAGTTAATTTATGATAGATTTCCTGAAAGCAGCCAGGGTGACGATGCTCTCTATTGGCTCGGAAAATTACAGTCTTCCATTGACAAAGAAGAGGGGTTTCGATTGTATAGAAACCTTTTAGAAGAATATCCTGATAGTTATTATGCCTTTCATATTCCCAGAGAAGCAAAGAAAGATAATCTTGATGTTGAACAAATAATATATCACAGTAAAAAATTCTCAGATGAACAATTCAAAAATGACTATTTTCCAAAAAACAGTCAAGCCCAACTATCAGCCTACCAAGCTGAATTGTTAAAAGATATTGGGATTTACCATGAATCTGTTTTAGAAATAATACATGCTCTCAATCAGGAACCGGGAAATGTTTATCTAATGTATTTAATTACCGAAGCTTATCATCAGGCTGTTGAGTATTACAATGCCATCGGATGGGCACAGACATTGTTCAACCATTTCCTTAATAATAATAAAGTAGAGCAGATACCTTCTCAGGTTTGGGAATATGTTTTTCCCATCCATTATGCCTCTATTATCGATTCATGGGCTTCTGATTATAATCTGGACCCATTTTTAATCTTATCCACTATTAGAGAAGAAAGTCATTTTAATGTGTATTCTGAATCCAGGGCTGGTGCCAGAGGATTAATGCAGATTATTATATCGACAGGAGAGTGGATTGCACAAAAGGTCAATTACCAGGACTTTAACGATGATTTACTTTTTGACCCTGATGTAAATATCTACTTTGGATGTTGGTACTTGAATTATTTACAGGAAAAATATAATAGTAATTATTATTTGATGATTTCAGGATACAATGCAGGCCCCGGGGTTACCGACCGATGGATTGAGAACTTTGATGTTCGTGATATTGATTCCTTTGTAGAAAATCTTCCTTATCAGGAAACCACCGAACACATCAAAAAAGTAATGCGCTCATATATGCTTTATAAAATTATTTATAGTAATAGGAAATAGCAGGGAATAACATTTAAAACATTATCTTAAACTATTTATTTAAAAGAGATCTATTAATTGTTTATAATTACAAGTTAACTAAATCATATCTCAAGATAGGTAAGAAAATTGACAAAAGCATAAAAAAACAATAAAATGTTTTTAAGATTTCATTTTATTTATGCCAAGGAGGAAAAATAATGGAAGAATATCTAACTGCAAAGCAGGTAGCGGAATATTTACAAGTGAAACCATTGACCATTTATCAATGGGCAAGAGAAGAAAAAATACCGGCAATAAAGATTGGGAGAATCTGGCGTTTTAAGAAAGATGTCATAGATGCATTTTTAGAAGAGCAGCTCCATAACAAAAATTCCTGATTGTAAATAATATTAACTAAAATTCAATTAGTTTATTTTTCCTAAGATACACTTTCTTTTATAATTTCTTGAAATATGATAACATGTTGTAATAAAATCAAAAAATAACGCTAGTAAAATATTTATCTGTTTCTTTCAGCTAATTTTCATTGCCCTATATTTCTATACTAAGGGTAATTATTGTAAATACAAATTAAATACATAGGTAATAGGCGCATGAATTATGTCAAAAATAATATTGTTACTTGTATAATTAAGATATCCGTGTTTTCCCTGTTTATTGTTTCCTTTCTTACAATGATTACAGACAATGTTATAGGCCAGCAATATGTAGAATATCAAATAAAAGAAGGAGATTGTCTCTGGACAATTGCCCGTCAATACCAACTATCTATACAGGAACTTGTTGAAGTAAATGATATCGATATAGAGGAAGTGCTATCTCCAGGTTTGTCGATAAAAATTCCCCAAAATCAGCTAAGCAATTCTGGCGAAAAAGAGAAAATGCCAACCACTGTACATACTGTACAAAAAGGCGAAAGCCTTTGGGATATTGCTCAAAAATATCGTCTGTCTCTAGACAAAATTTCTTCCGTAAATAATCTAAAAAAACCTGATTCACTCTATATCGGACAGAAGATTAATATTCCGATAGAAAAAAAAGGAACTGAGCAGGATGAAATGTCCGAACTTTCCTTTGAAGCAGAAAAGTCAAGCTTCCAGGGAATGAGCACAAGTTTAAATCAGAAATTTAGAGAATCAGTAAAAGAAACAGACTATGCTGTGAAGCCTGGCGAAAGTTTATGGACTATTGCTCAAAATTACCAGGTATCTTTGAGGGAGTTGTCGCAATTAAATGATTTAGAAAATGCAGAAAGGCTTTCCGTAGGTCAGATTATTAAGATTCCACTACCTGAAAGGTCAAAAGATGACACAAATAGAAGAGAAGATAATGAAGAAGAAAACAACTATGATTGGGTGGAACATATTGTAGAATCCGGAGAAAATATTTCAATTATAGCTCAAAAGTATTATGTGCCCATTGAGAAAATCTGTCAACTTAATCAAATTTCTGAACAGGATTATGTTTATCCCGGACAAAGAATCAAGATAAAAGCAAGCCAGCAGGCTGCAGATGGAATTAAACCAGCACAAGATGTTACATCAAAAGACGAAAAAAGTGAAGAAAATAATATTTCTTCTGAGGAAGATATTCAGCCGGTTTATTATACTGTAAAACCAGGGGATACTTTATGGACTATTGCTCAAAATTATAATGTATCGATGGAGGGAATCTTAGCTGTAAATTATTTAAGCAACAAAGATGTTTTATCGGTTGGTCAAAAGTTAGAGATACCTGCCATGGGAGGCTCAAATAAGGAAAATGGCAAAATAAAAACGGTAGAGTATACTGTAACTAAGGGTGATTCGCTCTGGAATATTGCCCAGAAGTTTGATATTAAAATGCATGAAATTATTAGTATTAATCAACTGGATAATATAACCCAGCTATCTGTTGGCCAGAAATTAGATATCCCTACCTCTGAGGGGGCAGTAGCTTCAGGACAGGAAACAAAACCAACTGTTAGCGGAACACAAGAGGAAAAACCAAAAGATATTATTCATACTGTACAAAAAGGTGAAACACTTTGGGGAATTTCTCGAAAATACCAGGTAAACATTCAGTCTATCACAAGTTCTAACAGAATATCTGAAAGCAGTAGGCTTATTGTCGGTCAAAAACTTACCATACCAAATGTCAGAAATTCATCAATATCCGCTCGTTCTTTTATATGGCCTTTAAATGGACTGATTACTTCGCAATTTGGCATGCGGACTTTGGGAGGTAGGCGGGACTATCATACTGGAATTGATATTGATGGCAATACAGGCGATTCTATTAGAGTAGTAGAAAGTGGTAAAGTAAGTTTTAGTGGTTATATTAACGGATATGGTAACATTGTTATTGTTGAACATACCGGCGGCTATTCTACTGTTTATGCACATAATTCAAGTAACCTGGTAAGAGAGGGACAAAGTGTAAACAAGGGAGATATTATTGCCAGGTTAGGTGCTACCGGAAATTCCACTGGTTCTCACTTGCATTTTGAAATAAGAGAAGATGGTAAACCCGTTAATCCATTAATTTATTTGCCTTAGTATTTTTACATTTTCCCCTGTTCTTTTCTCTTCAAATCTATTTAGGCTTCAGGTAAAAAATATT
>CAZAJW010000097.1:0-7263 GCA_964485485.1 uncultured Atribacterota bacterium
AAATAATATTAACGCACCATAATAATAAGGTATTTTGGTTCTATACCACATAAAATTTTTCCAACCGATATCAACCAAAGGATAATCCAAGCCCAATGCACCGTTCACCCAATACCAAACCATAAATAGACGATTAAATATTTCAACAATAGCGAAGGTAGCAATAGCAAAGTAATGACCTTTTAATTTAAAGCAGGGATAACTGATGAGTACAGCAACTACCATCGCCGCCAGAGCGCCAATAATAATTCCCGGCCATGGTGTTAATCCGAATTTGACAACTGCCATTCCAGCACCATAAGCGCCAATCCCAAAAAAAACTGAGTGCCCGAAAGAAACCTGTCCACCGTATCCTCCAATAATATTCCATGCTTGAGACATGCTGGCATACAATAAAATCAGAATAAGAACATGTTGGGTAAAACTGTTTGCAGACACCAAGGGAATAAAAGGCAGTATAATTAAAAATATAACCAATATATACCAATATAAATCCTGTTTATTCTTATTTTTTTTTCTCATAATCACCATCCAAAAAATCCTTTTGGTTTAAACATGATTACTACTAGATATAACCCAAAAACAACAACATATTTAAATACAGGTGCGATATAAAACCCGCCAAATGCTTCCACCAAACCAATAGACAATGCCGCTAGCAATGCACCTGGTATGCTACCAAAACCACCCATAGCAACACATACAAAGGCAATTAAACCGAACAATCCACCAACTTCCGGATGAACCGCCAAATAAGATGGCAATAAACCGCCTGCTATACCTACACATATTCCACCTATACCAAAAACCAGAGCAAAAATCCTTTCAGTTTTAATTCCCATTAGCTCAGCTGCTTCTTTATCCATGGCAGTTGCCTGAATTGCCCAACCAAGTCGTGTACGTTTGATAATATAATAGATAATAAAAACAACAACCAGGGCAAAAAGACTTGTTACCAGTTGAGACATTTGTAAAACAATATCACCCAGGATTATCTTTTTACCTTCTAAAATAGTGTTATTCAAAAGACGAAAATTGGGAGAGAATCTATTCAGTGCAAAATTCTTTAAAACCATTGACAAGCCAAAAGTTGCCAGCAAAGCAGAGAGAGGGGGACCACTAAGACAGTGGTGAATAATCAGCTTATAAGTCAGATAGCCAAGAAAAAAGCAGAATATTCCTGATGCAATCCAGGAAATTAGCGGATCAATTTTTATAAGGAAACCCATCCAATAACTAACATACATCCCGGCCATCAAATACTCACCATGAGCAAAATTCAAAACATCCATAACACCCCAAATTAAGCTTAATCCCGAGGCTACCAGGGCATAAACCATTCCAGTCAACAATCCATCAATAGCTACCTGAAAAAATATAGACATTAGATATCTCCTTTTATTTAGCAGTGCAATCACACGGTAGTAAGAATTAAATTTTATTAATTCATTCTTACTACCGTGATCTTTGGTCTATTTTTGTATGTTTATCTTATTACCATTGCCTGGTTTAATTAACGTTCATCCCAGGGAATCATGGGGAAAACAATGTCGTGTGTTGCTAATTCAGCTGGAAATACGCGTTTATATTCTCCCTCCTGTAACTGGGTCATCATACTCATTGCTTTTGCATTCTGGCCGCCTTCTACAAAAGCTACTACACCACCCATTGATAAAGGAGATTCCCATTCATGTGCGTATAAAGTTTCGCTGACTGTATCATAATCCAGAGTGCCGGCTTCTTCAATAGCCTGGGCCAAAATAAAGGTTGCTACAGCTTCTTGAATAGAATCACTATCAAAAGGTACACTTGGGTCAATCAATGTCTTGTAAATATCTTCAACGGCAGCAACTGCAGGCATTAATTCGGCAAACTCTGGTGAATAACCGGTACCGCCCATAAAGTAATTGGCATCATCACCAAGCTGTTCGGTAATAACCGGGTCCTGATAACCGGTACAATAATTCATACAGATTTTTGGCAACCAATTCATTTGTTTCATTGTTTTAACCCATAGAGTATAATCTCCACCTAAACATGCACCAAAAACAGCATCAGGGTTCTTAGCCTTTAAAGTTTGTACCTCACTATTCATATTTGTTGCACCAGGGCTAAACGGGACATCAGCAATTACTTCAAAGCCAGCTTCTTCAGCAGCTAATTTACCTTCATCAGCAGCATGCTTACCAAATTCAGTATTCTCATATATAATCCCGATGGTATGCAAATCAGTTCCCTTGGTTTCATTCATCCATTCCATCACATCACAAAATTCAATAGACTCAGTCTTATCAGTTGGAGCCATGCGGAAGAAGTACTTTAGGCCACGTTCGGTTAAAGCTGCTGAGCTGGAACAACCACACATGAAAAGTTTCCCCTGCCTCTCTGCTACAAAACTTGCCGGGTTAGTACAAGCGCTATTATAGCTTCCAATAATGGCATATACATCTTCCTGATTGAATAATCTTTCTGCTTCAGTTTTAGCAATGTCAGGTTTGGCTTGATGATCAGCATGTACTAAAACAATTTTATATCCATCGAGAATGCCTTCCTGTTCTGCTAAAGGTACGTCGCATTCTGGATGTGAATTATTAATAACTTCGACAGCGGTTTCAACGGCAGCCTTACAACGACTTCCTGCCAAAGCACATGAACCGGTTAATGGGAAAAGAGTGCCAATCTTAATTATTTTTTCCTGGGCAAAAGCAACGCCAGTTACCAAACTAAACATCAAAACAATTGTTAAAAAAATAAGCAAGCTTTTTTTTGTAAAATTATTCATTTTATTCCTCCTTGAATTTTTTAAATAAATATTTAAACAATGAAAAATATCACTAATGTTTCATAGGTTTTTTCTATCACTCCTCCTCTCTAATTCTGATTTAATGTTAAGAGTTATACATGTAATGGAATGTTATTATTATCAAATCCATAATTAGCTCTGTTAGAATTCATGATTTTTGCAAAAAGAAGCAACTAGCTTAAAGTACTGAAAATTTCACTAAACTAAACAGAAGATAATTATAATAAAAAAGTGAGAAAGTGTAGTTCATTTACTGAGGTTAAGGAGGAAAATAAATTTTTTTGTAAAAAATCATCTTGAATAATCCAATCAAAATTATAATTAATTATCCAAAAACCTTATATATTAATATTATACCTAAAATATTTTCCTATTTCAAAATTAATTTATGAATATTTTAGCTAAAAATATTTCCACTTTGACTAATTAAGCTAATAACCGAAAACCACGCTCTATTGCTGTCATATTCAATTTTACAATATCAGCCTTAGAATATTTATTCTGCACTGCATTGACTAAAGATGATTTTTTTATAAATTTCGTTTTTCCTACTATAAAAGCCAGGGCAATAATATTAATAGTCTGCAAAGAACCAATCTCAAAAGCTATATCAGAAAGAGGTAAAGAAAATATTCTCCCCATATTTTCATCAATTTGGTCTACTTCATTCTTGTTAACAACTAGAATAGTATCTTTAAAAATTTTATTTTTAATTTTTGGATATGCCTTATTATGCAAGACCAATATTACATCAGGCCTTTGACATTCATAAAAATCAATAAATTCCTTGCCAATCAACACATCTGATTTTGCAAAAGTTCCCCTTGCTTCAGTACCATAGGTGCAAGTCATTGTGGCAAATTTGTTTTCATAACAGCTGGCTGCTTCCCCAAGAATGATACCGCTGGAAACATTTCCCTGTCCACCAACACCGCTTATAATAATCTCAAAATAGTCTCTCTCATTATGAGGCATATGGAACTCCTTCTATCTTATATAGGACAATCTACGGAATATAACAGAAATTAGCTATATAAGTTCACTAATTTATCTTTTTCCGATAACGCTGTATGTATCCTTCAATATTTTCATCATTATATTCACCAACTACAATTTTATTTTCCAAGTCTTCTATAGGCAACTGTCCTGCTTTTTTAATACTTATTGTTCTTTGCTTTATATCTTTAATCATCTCCACAGGATTACCTATTTTATTAAACTTTCCATAATGTGTCGGACAAATACTTATAATTTCTATGAAGCGAAAGCCGTACTTCTTTTTAATAGCTTTACTAATAAATTTTTGGATCATTCTAGGATTAGCAATGGTTGTCTTGGCAACATATCCGGCCCCCGCACTTTTTACCAAAGAAGATACATCAAAACCATCTTCTACATGACCAGTTCTGGAAGTCGAGGTAATTGAACTATACGGAGTTGTCCCGGAATACTGACCACCCGTCATTCCATAATTCAGATTATTGGACATAACCACAATGATATCGATATTGCGTCTAGCCGCATGAATAAGATGATTACCTCCGATAGTAGCGCCATCCCCATCCCCTACCAGGGCAAATACCTGCAATAATGGATTCGCTAATTTAACCCCTGTAGCTACTGGTATTGCTCGGCCATGTGTTCCATGAAAGGCATGAGTTGTCAAATAATCATCAGCTTTTCCCCAACAACCAATCCCGGTCACAGCAACAATGTCCTTTTTCTTTAAATCATTTTCTTCCATAGCCCTGGTCATTGCAGCAAAAATGATTCCATTCCCGCATCCGGAACACCAAAAAAAAGGCAATAATTCTTTCTTTATATATTTTTTACCATTATATTTCATTTTGCAATTTCCTTATAGAGAACATTTAGGATATCTTCCGGTTGAATACTAATTCCTCCTAATTTATTGATACCGATAACCGGTATGTCCTTAGAATATTTGATTATCTCTGATTTTAGTTGGCCTACTGATAGTTCCGGAATCAAAACGAGCTTTACTTTAGAGATAACTGATTTAACTATATCTATTGGAAATGGCCATAATGTCTGTAGTTGTAAAACACCGGCTTTAATCCCTTCTTCTCTAGCTTTTTTCATAGCAGCCATAGCAGGTCGTGTGCTACAACCATAGGATATGATTAAAAATTCCATATCATCGGTACCATATTTTTTAAAAAGAGTTATTTCTTCCTTGTAATTATCAATTTTATTAATTAATCGGGAGACTAACTGCTCGTGGTTATCAGCATCAGCAGAAGGATAACCATCAATTCCATGTCCCGAACCGTTTGCCCTGTTAATATAAGAACTGCCAAAAGGGGCAAAAGGAGGAACTAAATCTTCATCAGGCTTGTATGGTTGAAAATTTTCAGGCAGACCAGTCGCCCTTTTTCGGTTAACAATGTCAATTTTATCTTTCTTCGGTATCTCAACCGTTTCATACATCTTGCCTATAATTCCGTCCAGGACAAGAAAAACCGGACAACGAAACCGCTCAGAAAAATTAAAAGCCTGGATAGTTAAATCAAAACATTCCTGTACAGAAGCTGGAGAAAGTGCAATAATCATATGATCTCCATGAGTGCCATGCCTGATTTGAAGAAAATCACCCTGGGCAGGCTTGGTAGCTAAGCCGGTACTGGGACCTGCTCGCTGCACAGTTATAATAACACAAGGTGCTTCCACCATACACGCTAAACCAATATTTTCGCTCATTAAAGATATTCCAGGTCCACTGGTTGCTGTATAGGCCTTAACACCGGTCATACTAGCTCCGATCACAGCTGCAAGACTACCAATCTCATCTTCCATCTGAATATAAGTACCCCCCACATCGGGTAAAAAAACAGAAGCATGTTCTGCAATCTCAGAAGAAGGAGTGATAGGATAACCGGCAAAAAATCTTGCACCTGACCTAATCGCCGCTTCTCCAACCGCAATATTACCCTGTAAAAAATAGCGACCTTCTTTACTGGCAAACATCATTTATTGGGTTTCCCTTCTTTAATTTTATTACGAATATCAATAGCCATATCCGGGCACATCATGATACACAGTTCACAAAGAATACAATCATTAGGATTAACAACCTGAGGTCCTTCTAATTCATTAAATTTAAAAACTTTTTTTGGGCAGACAGAGGCACAAATACCACATTTCTTACATAAAGTCCTATCAATATCTATCTTTACCATTTATTATTTCCTCATAATATTAAAACATAATTCCTTAAAAATAAGGTTTAAGATAATTTTTTATTTTCAGCTATTGCCTTGGCCAATAAAATGGAGTAAAATCTTCTTTCAGCAGAGTCAGAACGGGAGTTAATCATTATCGGTACTTCCGCACCAAAAACAATTGCCCCGGATTTTGCATTTCCATGAATCTTCAAACTTTTACCTAATATATTTCCTGCTTCCAGGTCAGGAACCAGTAGCATGTCTGGATCTCCTGCTACTATAGGTTTCTGAATACCTTTGTCTCTAGCAAACTCAGGATTAATAGCCACATCATAAGATAATGGACCATCTATAATAAAATTTTCAATCTGTTTGCGTTCAGCCATTTTTGCCAGACAGGCAGCGTCAACAGTGGTCTGCATACCCGGATTAACAACTTCTACAGCTGCTAAAACAGCTACTTTTGGTTTAATAATTCCTAAAGCATACCACAGGGGATATGAATTATTAATAATATCAATCTTTTCTTTCAATCCCGGCTTTGGAATAATGGCAATATCAGTAATTCCGATTAATTTATGATAAGAAACCATCTCAAAAAGAGTAAGATTAGACAGAAGCGGGGAGACCTTAAGACCGTATTCTTTATCCAGAATAGCCTTTAAAAAAAAGTTTGATTTAATTTTTCCTTTTGCAAGGATATGGGCATCTCCGTCTTTTATGAAGTTAATTGCCATTTGGGCTGCATTAAAAGGAGTCGGCGCATTTGTTATTTGATAATTTTTTATGTCTTCACCCAAATCCAATAGGGTTTTTTCAATTTTTGGAGCATCACCTACCAATATCGGATCATAAATAATACCTTTTTTAAGTGCTAATTTTATGCCTGTTAATACCTTTTCATCTTCAGCTGAGACAACTACAATTCTTGAAGGTTTTAATCTTTGAACAATTCTTTCTAACTGAGAAAAACTTTTTATGGTCATTTTTTATTCCTTCTCCTCAGGTTGTCTATATTCAATCGGCCAATTTAAATAATCTTCCCTACCAGTCAAGACCCTTGCTACTGTTTCCGCCAGAGCCTGATTTTCGTTGCTACCTGGATATATATAAATATTACCTAATTTTTTAATTTTTTCTTTTAATCCATTAATTAGAAAATGGTCATTTGCTAAGCCTCCGGTAATGACAATTCCATCCATTTCAAAATTCAAAACCGAAGCCATTGCAGCTATTTCTTTCCCAATCTGATAAATCATGGCATAATATATTTTT
>CAZAJW010000098.1:0-4974 GCA_964485485.1 uncultured Atribacterota bacterium
ATTATATTCAGGACCCCGAAAATTTTTTTAAGTACAATCTAAAAACTGTCCTATAAGTTTACAACGATACAATTATTAATTCAACTTTTTAGAAAAAAGAAAAAAATGGGTAACAAATATTCTTTAATTTCCTCCCCTTGAGGGATGGATTATCTCCTTTTTCTTATCTCCTCCCCCTTGAGGGTAGTATTTACTCATTTTTGTCTCCTCCCCCTTGAGGGGGGAGGATAAAGGTGGGGGTGAATGGAAGAGGGAATTTTTCAAAACTTTAATTTTTCTTTTATTTTGTATTTTTCTAACAACTGAAAACTGTCTTTTACAGGTAAACCAATATCGCCATCACTCCAAAAACCACCTCAATTCCAATTATAATCATTACTAAATGTTTTTCTTTTATTCCTCCACTTATCTTCATTATAATTTGTGGAATGCTGACTGCGCCAGTTTCCGGACAATATAATTTTCCTTCCCTATAAATTCCCCACCAACCTTTGCTGGGAAATTTATGAACTGCTTTAATAATAAATTCAAAAAGAAACGGAATAATTAAAATAGCTCCTGCTGTTTCAAAGTCACCCACAATTACACATGTTGCCAATACAGTTCCCATACATAAAGTGCCAATATCTCCAACTAATATCTTTGCCGGATACCAATTATAGTAAATAGTAGCAACCAAGGTACCCAGGCAGGATAGTGAAATTGCCAGTGCAGTCATACTGTCTGTTATATAAGCAACGATAGAAACAGTAACCATACACACTATTCCCAATCCTACTTCCAGCCCGTTAAATCCTGCCAGCATATTAAAGGCATTAGTAGCACCGGTAACTCCTAAGGGAACTAAAAGCAGAGGATACAGTATACCAAAATTAACCGAACCTACAAATGGAACCCTCATTATAGTTTCACCTATTTCAATAGCCATTAAAGGTAAGGCAGCAAATATCGGCATAAAGGCTTTGATAATTTGCCTCATGGAGATAAGGTCATCGATTATTCCAATCAATGCTACAATTAATACGGTAGAAAGAGTAGCAAGCAATGCAACCAGATAAACATCAGGTAATAACTTGTAGAAGATTTTAATGAAGATAGTTAAGATAATTCCTCCGGAAAAACCAGCAACTATTACCAAACCACCCATCTCCGGAATTTCTTCTTTAGTTTCGCTATTCATATTCTTTCCAGTAATTCCTGCCTGTTTCAAGCGAGGAATTATAATAGGGAAGCCTAAAAAAGTCACAGTAAATGAAAAAAGTAAAACCAACAAAATCATATTTACTCTTTCTTTCTTGTAAATATTTTTTAATTATCTTTCTTTACTTTATCAGTATATAGATATGATCTATTAACCTCAACCATTATTTGAATTATTTTTATATATTATTTGTTATTCTTCTTAATCGAAAGCACTTAATAAGATTCATCGAGAAGTACAGCGATGAAGTAATCTTATTCATTTAAACCCGCAGTATTTTACTAAAAACTAACAACTGAAAACTATGATTATCTTGCATCTTGTATCTTATATCTTTTTTACCCGCTACTTTTTTTTAGTGTTATTTTTTTAGCTGGTAGTTTGGATATTATTTTTTTCTGGCTACTATCACTTGTTACTTATCACTATATTTAATTTAGGACTCGATGCTCGATAAACGATACTCGATACCGTTCCCAAATGCCAAAAACCATGGATTTCTCAAATTATCTTTATTGTATATTAACGGTTTTTTCCCTAGAAAATCTATTACTTTACCACCGGTTTCTTCTACTATGATTTGACCGGCAGCAATATCCCATTCCATAGTTGGTGCTAAGCGGGGATAAATATCGGCCTTCCCTTCGGCTAAGTAAGCCAGCTTCATAGCGCTGCCAACTGATATCATTTCGGTATAACAATATTGCTTTTTTATCCTATCCACATATTCCCTTGTCTCCTGGTTATAATGTGATTTGGAAAATATTACTTTAATAATTCTATCAACATCATTTTTATTATCCTTTTCGGGCTTTAAGCCAATTGCTTTGCCGTTCTTTTCTATTTTATAAGCTCCATATCTTTTTCCGGCATAATAAAATAATTCTAATACTGGTAAATAAAGTATCCCAAATACTGGCTTACCATTTTTTATCAAAGCCAGATTAATGGAAAATTCTCCATTTTTCTTAATGAATTCTTTAGTACCATCCAACGGGTCAACCATCCAAAGATATTTCCATTTCTTTCTAAGGTTATAAGGAGTCTTTTCACTTTCTTCTGATAAAATAGGCACCTCAGGGAATAATTCCTTTAAACTCTTTACTATAACATCATTTGATTTCTTGTCAGCAATTGTTAAGGGGGTTTGATCGCTTTTCATTTTTACCTGAAAATCATTCCCCGAATATACTTTTAATATTTCATTCCCAGCCTTTTTTATAATCTTAAAAATATCTTCCTTCTTTTTATAAACTTCTTCTAACATTAATTTACCTCTGAAATATTGATAATTGCGTTTTGCCAATTGTCGTTCAATACTTGATTATATCAATAGTTTACTATTACGATACCAATAAAAACAAATTATTATTTATCTTTTTTAACTGATAATTTAACTGAATAACATTGATTCTTCTATTATTTTGACCCCCTCACCCTGACCCTCTCCCTCCGAGGGGAGAGGGAAAGTATAATTAGTATTTAGTCGTTAATATTCAGTATTTAGTTTAAATATAATTTCTATTTGTATTTCGGTGCAATATGTAATACGCACGACACAATACGATTCTGTCATTGCGAGCGACCAACGGGAGCGTGGCAATCTCATTCATTTATGCTCTCAGTCTTAGTCCTAAGTTTATCTTAAATTGTATTTATATATTTAACTAAAAACAAAAAACTATAAACTGATAACTTGAACTGTAATTTCCCCCTTGAGGGAAAGATTAACTTTTATTTCATCTCCTCCTCCTTGAGGGGGGGGATTTACTCCTGTTTATCTCCTCCCCCTTGAGGGATGGATTGACTCTTCTTTTATTTCCTCCCCCTTGAGGGAAAGATTAACTTTTATTTAATCTCCTCCCCCTTGAAGGATGGATTAAATAATCTCATTTCCTCCCCCTTGAGGGATGGATTGACTCTTCTTTTATCCCCTCCCCCTTGAGGGGGGAGGATAAAGGTGGGGGTATTAAGGCAAAATAAAAAAACTATGTATAACCTTAAATATTCAACTACAACCTGATATCTGAAAACTACAAAGAAATTGATTTTATTTAGTATAGGTCACTTTTTTTAACTAGCGGATTGTATCTTATAAATTCTGAATTATTTTTGCAAAATCAAATAGATCCTTTAAATGCTTTTCAATAATTGACTGAATTATTTTTATGCTGAGTTTTTGATAATTATGAATAGCGATATTCCTAAAGCCCACCATGGCCTTTAATCTTTCAGAAATACTATTATCAATTATCCCCTGGACATACAATATATCAAAGGCATCTCTGCTCCATTGAGGAATTCCTAAGCCTTTCTCTGCTATAACATGCATCCCTAAATCAATTGCTGCCTCACATGCTCTTTGTATATTTAATATAACAGAATCCTGTTTAGTATAATTGTTTAAATTTTCCGGATTATCTGCATATTCTTCATGAATTCTTTGCACACATTTTTTAATAATATCAGTTTTATTTAAAACAACATCATCAATCATATTTTAATGCCTTTTTGACTTTTATTCTGTATTCTGCTAACAATCCTTTTTCTCTCTTCGTTAAGAAGTGAATATTGTTTCAAAACATTCAACTGAAAATCCATCTTTATCATATTATCAGAATTATAAAGTAGTTTTCCGGTTCTTAAAATCTCAGCCTTAAAGACAGTAGAAGCCTTGCTTAAATCTACAATATCAACTTCTCTCTTTAGCTGATCAGCTAATTGTTGGGAAACCATATAAAGCTTATATTCGTCTATCTGCTTGTCAGTTAATATGGCAATATCTATATCGCTATCATCTCTAACTCTACTTTTAACCATAGATCCAAAGATATAGACTAACTTTGGTGATAATTTATTTGCCAATACTGTTCTTATTTTTTTCTCTATTTCATTTACATTCATACCTAGCACCGATCTAATATTAATTATAAAAATTATATCATAGAAACCAGAAACCCAATAATTCTTTTCGGCAGATTTTTTGTCTTTTTACGCAACACGCACGACTCAATACTTATTTTATAATATCTTCTTTTTTTAGGCCAGCTTGCCTAATTATTTCCATAAGAGTTCCTTTGGGAAGGTCTTTTTTATAAAAAGGTATAATAACTCTTCTTTTACTTTCAGGATGGTAATATATGTGGTGACTTCCTTTGGTTCTGTCTAATACAAAACCATTTCTTTCTAAAATATTGATAATATTTTTAGGATTTAACGATGGTAATTTAGGCACTTATTCCTACCGTCAGTGTATATTCCAGAGTACCTTCATCATTTGGTATTTCTTCATTATGAGCTTTTAAACTTTCTAAATATAATTCAATAGCTTCTTTGACCATATTTGTAGCTTCTTCGATGGATTCACCATATGTAATACAACCAGGAAGAGAAGGCACTGTAGCTGTATAACCTCCTTCTGGCTCTTTTTTTAGTAATATTCTATAACTTATTGTTTGGGAAGTGGTCATAATAATTCTCCAATGTTTTATTTTTATTTAACAGTAACAATCTTTAATTCGATTATATTGAAAGCTATAATTATTGTCAAAAGCTCATTCACTTATAAAACAGTATCTCGGTACTGATTAGACCGGCCGACTGCTTAATTAGGTAATTAATTCCGTTAGTTAATTAGTTAATTATATATTTCTTATATTTGAACGGCCGACCGCCAGAATTGTTTTTATTTACATTATGTCTTTTAACTGTAAACTGAAAACTGACAACCTTAAACTGAATTTTATAATTGGTAAACTGGTAAATTGTATTAA
>CAZAJW010000099.1:0-7093 GCA_964485485.1 uncultured Atribacterota bacterium
GCAATCATGCCTTTGTACGATACTTTTGGGAAAACAAAAAAGCTCCCATTTGAAAACATATTAACCAGACATGAGCAAGGAGCTATTCATGCCGCTGACGGGTATGCAAGGGCAACGGGTGAGGTAGGAGTGTGTATAGCAACATCAGGTCCGGGAGCAACAAATCTAGTTACCGGACTGGCAAATGCCTACCTGGATTCAGTCCCACTGGTTGCCTTCACCGGACAGGTGCCAACTTTCATGGTGGGTAACGATGCCTTTCAGGAAGTTGACATTACCGGAATTACACTTCCCATTACTAAAAATAACTACATAGCCAGAAGAGTAGAAGATTTAGCATCGATTATCAAAGAAGCCTTTTATATTGCACGCAGTGGAAGGCCAGGACCTGTATTAATTGATTTACCAAAGGATGTTCAACAAGCCAGATGTCAATTTAAATATCCCGATAAGGTAAACAGAAAGGGCTATAAGCCTTCTTATAAAGGACATATTCGACAGATTAAAGCGGCAGCAAAAAAAATCATGGCAGCTGAGAAGCCTGTAATCATTGCCGGTGGTGGAATTATTAATGCCAATGCTTCAGAGGAATTACAGAAAGTGGCTCTCAAGACAAATATTCCTGTTGTTAATACCTTTATGGGCCTTGGCAGCTTTCCGAGGAACCACCCGCTTTCTCTTGGAATGCTGGGAATGTATGGACAGTATGCAGCTAATCAGACAATTAGTAATGCTGATCTTATTATTGCATTGGGTACACGGTTTGATGACCGAATTACCGGAAATTTAAAGCAATTTTGTCCCCGAGCAGAATTGATTCATATTGATATTGATCCGGCTGAAATTGGGAAAAATATTGTAGTTAACATACCCATTGTAGGAGACTTAAAATATATATTGCATCAGTTAAACGATTACCTTGATGAGAGAAAAAAATCATCATGGTTGGCAGAAATCAAGAAAATAAGAGAAAAGATTACACCTCAATTAGAAGAAAAAAAAGGAGAACTGAGACCAAAATATATAATTAAGTGTATTAATGAATTTTTTATGGGTGAGGCTATTATTGTGACTGATGTCGGTCAGCATCAGATGTGGGCAGCCAATTATTGTCAATTTATGCATCCGCGTACTTTTGTTTCCTCAGGCGGCTTGGGTACCATGGGATATGGTCTGCCGGCTGCCATCGGTGCAAAATTTGGGAGTCCCAAAAGGCCTGTAGTTTGTATATCAGGTGACGGAAGTTTTCAGATGAACATTCAGGAGATGGCTACAGCAATTTATAATCATCTACCGATGATTATAGTGTTAATGAATAATGGGTACCTGGGTATGGTGAGACAATTACAGGAATTATTTTGCGATCGACGTTATGTTTCGACTTCACTTGCAGGGAGTCCGGATTTTATAAAAATTGTTGAAGGTTATGGCGGTGTTGGCTTTAGGGTGAATAAGAAAGAAGAATTTTACCCGATTTTAGAGAAAGCTTATGAAATGAACCAATTTGTACTTATAGACTGTCAAATACCTCAGGAGGAAAATACTTTTCCAATGGTTCAACCAGGTTCGTCAATCAATAAAATGATAGGAGTTGAGCAATCATGAAACATACTATTGCAATTTTAGTGGAAGACCAGCCAGGTGTCATGGCACGTGTTGCTAGTTTGTTTACCCGGAGAGGTTTTAATATTGAAAGCATTGCAGTAGGCCATTCTGAAAAAGCGGGTATTTCACGAATGACCATTATTACCAGCGGAGATGAAAAGGTTTTAGAACAGGTAACCAAACAGTTAAATAAATTAATCGATGTCATACGCGTTCGGGATATATCTCCCAAGAATGTTATTGAGAGAGAGTTGATTATGGTAAAAGTACATACGGATTCATTATCAATTCGAGCGGAGATTATTCAATTGGTAGAAATATTTAAAGCCAAAGTTGTATATGTAGAGCGAGATACTTTGACCATTGAAATGTCTGGAGATGAAGAAAAAGTCAGCGGACTTTTAAAGCTTTTAAAGCCATTTGGCATTATTGAAATTGTCCGTACCGGAAGAATTGCAATAGCAAGGACTAAAAATAACGGACAACTGACTTAATTAAGGAGAAAAATAAATTGATAGAATAATATATTTTTAAATGAGAGATTATCTATCAGAAAAAGGAGACAAAAATGACTGAAAAAATATTTATTTTTGATACAACATTACGTGATGGGGAGCAATGCCCCGGGGCTTCTCTCAATACCAATGAGAAGTTAGAAATTGCCAGGTACCTGGAAAAAATGAGAGTAGATGTTATTGAAGCAGGTTTTCCCATATCTTCTCCCGGTGATTTTGAGGGTGTGGAGATAATTGCTAAGAATATTAAGAATACTACTATTGCCGGTTTGTGCAGAGCAGTTGAACGGGATATAAAATGTGCCTGGGATGCCATTAAATTAGCACAAAAACCAAGGATTCATACTTTCATTGCTACTTCACCAATCCATATGAAGCTTAAACTGGAGAAAACACCTCAGGAGGTTCTTCAACAGGCAGTTTCAGCGGTGAAGCTAGCAAAAAGTTATTGCCCTGAGGTTGAATTTTCAGCAGAAGATGCTAGTCGCAGCGAACCTCAGTTCTTATACGAAGTTTTTGAAGAGGTCATTAAAGCAGGTGCAACCATTGTTAATGTTCCTGATACCGTTGGATACTCCCAGCCGGATGAATTCGGCCAACTAATCCAAGGTATTAAGAAAAATGTTCCAAATATCGAACAGGCAATTATTAGCGTACATTGTCATAATGATTTGGGTATGGCGGTGGCAAATTCACTGGAATCCTTAAAGTATGGTGTACAGCAAATCGAATGTACAATGAATGGTATCGGAGAAAGGGCAGGAAATGCGTCTCTGGAAGAAATTGCCATGGCTTTACATACCAGAGAAGACTTTTATAATAAATCCACTAATATTGATACCCATTACATTTATCCAACCAGTAAGCTGGTGAGTCGTCTGACTGGATTTGTTGTTCAACCCAATAAAGCAATTGTGGGGAAGAATGCATTTGCCCATGAAGCTGGCATCCATCAGGCAGGTATATTAAAAGATACTTCTACTTATGAAATTATGAAACCACAAACGATTGGCTTGGAAAGCAATCAATTGGTATTAGGCAAACATTCCGGTCGCAATGCTTTTAAAAGCCGTTTGTCCGAACTAGGTTATGACTTAGACCGAGAGAAACTGAATAAATCTTTTGAACAATTCAAAGAATTGGCTGATAAAAAGAAGGAAATTTATTCTGAGGACCTCGTTGCCCTTATGTCTGAAATATTAGTTGAAGATATGACTGATATTTATGAATTGAAATATTTTCATGTAAATACCGGAAACAGTATTTTGCCAACCGCAACAGTTAAGTTAAAAAAAGAGGATAAAATTTTTGAAGATGCTGCTTGCGGTGATGGGCCTGTAGATGCAGTATTTAATGCTATCGATCGGATTACCGGGGTCAAGGTAAAATTGGCTGATTATTATATTAAGGCATTAACTAGAGGAAAAGATGCACAGGGAGAAGCCGTAGTTGAAATCAAAGATAACGGAAGATCTTTTGTTGGAAAGAGTATAAGTACCGATACTTTGGAAGCAAGTGTAAAAGCATATCTGAAGGCTATTAATAAAATGTTAGTGCAGCTCGGCAGAGATTTAGGTTCGCAAAAGAACATAGATTAATTAAGCATAAATTTATCTAATATACATATTCGGCATTCGGGAAAGGATTAAGATATGTCTATGAATTTAGAAATAATGGATACTACTTTAAGAGATGGAGAACAGATGAAAAATGTTAGCTATTCTCCTGATGAGAAATTGACTCTTGCTAAAATGCTATTGGATGAAATAAAGGTAGACAGAATTGAGATTGCCAGTGCTAAAGTGAGTGTAGGTGAAAAAGAAGCAGTCCGAAAAATAATTGATTGGGCTAATCAATACAAATGCACTCAAAAAGTTGAAATACTGGGTTTTGTAGATATAACAGAATCAGTAGATTGGATTTCCGATTCAGGCGGAAAGGTAATGAATATTCTGGCCAAAGGATCAATAAATCATTTAATTAATCAGTTAAAAAAAACAAAGGAGCAACATGTCAAAGAAATCAAGGAAACAATTGCATATGCAAGAAAAAAAGGAATTACTTGCAATCTATGGCTGGAAGATTGGTCTAATGGCATGCTCAATTCTCCGAACTATATATATTATTTAATAGATAATCTTGCTGAAGAACGCATAGAAAGATTTATGTTACCCGATACACTTGGGATTTTGTATCCATCTCAGGTTTATCATTTTTTGAATAAAATTATCAGGAAATATCCCAAACTGCATTTTGATTTTCATGCTCACAATGATTATGGATTGGCTACTGCCAATACTATATCGGCGGCAGAGGCGGGAATTAAAGGTGTTCATTGTACGGTTAATGGAATGGGAGAAAGAGCTGGGAATGCAGCCCTGGAAGAAGTTGTTGTAGCACTAAAAGATTTTCTCAATATTGATACAGGTATTGAAGAAAAAAGTTTATATCATTTGGGTAAGACTGTCGAGGCTTTTTCTGCTTATCGTATTGCATCAAATAAGCCAATTTGTGGAGAAAATGTCTTTACTCAAACAGCGGGTATCCATGCAGATGGAGACAGAAAAGGCAATCTATATGTCAGCAGGCTTTTACCGGAGAGATTTAATCGTAGGAGGCAGTATTCTTTAGGGAAATTAAGCGGAAAATCCAATTTGGATTATAATTTGGAAGAGATAGGCATTGAACTTTCCAAAGAACAAAAAAAGAATATATTAGACAGGGTTATTGAATTGAGTGATAAAAAGAAAACAATTACTAGCTCTGATTTACCTTATATTATATCAGATGTTTTGGAAACTCCTGAAGAAAATACTTTCAAATTAAAAGCATACAATATTTTAACAAGTCATTCGACAAAACCTGTTGCGGTAATTCAATTGCTCTATAAGGACAAAGAAAATAGCAATACGACAGAATTGGAAGAAATCGCCCAGGGTGATGGTGGGTATGATGCTTTTATGAATGCCATAAGAAAAATATTCCAGAAAATTGGCTTTAATTTACCAATGCTTGTTGATTATAGGATTACCATTCCTCCTGGAGGCAAGACAGATGCATTGGTGCAATGTGCTATTACCTGGGAGATAGAGAATAAACAAAACATTATTACTAAGGGAGTTAATTCTGATCAGGTCTTAGCTGCTATTGAGGCGACTGAAAAGATGATGAATATTATTGCTTTAATGAAAAAATCCAATAAAAAAACCGGCTTATATCCAGAGATAAAAAGAAGATAATGATATCCGGTTATAATATATAATGTATTAAGAATAATTGAGGAGGAAATTATGGGGAAAACAATTGCTGAAAAAATACTTAAATCTCATTGTGACAAGAAAAATATTAAAAGAGGAGATCTTATTAAAGCAAAGGTAGATTTTGCTTTTGCTAATGACATTACCGGACCCCTAGCTATTGAGGTTTTCAATAAAATAGGTGTAAAAGAAGTATTTAACCGGGACAAAATTACTTTCATTCCCGATCATTTTACACCGAATAAAGATATAAAATCAGCTGAACAAGCAAAGATTATAAAAGAATTTTCAGAAAATCAAATGCTTAGCAATTATTTTGAAATAGGTCAAGGTGGAATCGAACATGCTCTCTTGCCCGAAAAAGGGCTTATACTTCCCGGTCAGTTAATTGTTGGAGCTGATTCTCATACTCCAACATCAGGAGCGTTAGGAGCATTAGCAGTTGGTGTAGGCAGTACTGATTTGGGTGTTGTGCTAGCTACAGGGGAAATATGGCTAAAAGTGCCGGAGACCATTAAATTTATTTATAATGGGAAATTAAATAAATGGGTTGGGGGAAAAGACCTTATTCTTTATACAATTTCACAAATTGGAGTAAATGGTGCCAACTATAGAGTAATGGAATTTAGCGGAGAAGTTATCGATAAACTTTCCATGGATAACCGTTTTACTATCTGCAATATGGCCATTGAGGCAGGGGCAAAAGGTGGAATCATTGAGGCAGATGATATTGCGTTAAACTACTTGAAAGAGCGAACAAAAGATAATTTTCAATTAGTTAACAGCGATCTGGATGCTGAATATGAGCAGATAATAGAATATGATGTAGCCAATATAGAACCACAGGTAGCATTCCCCCATTTGCCTGGTAATGGAAAACCGATTAGTGAGGTAGGGGAAATTAGAATTGATCAAGCAGTTATCGGCTCCTGTACAAATGGACGAATTGAGGATTTAAGGGTAGCTGCAGATATATTAAAAAATAAAAGAATTGATTCAAAGCTAAGATTGATAATATTACCGGCAACACAAAAAATTTATTTGCAAGCTATGGAAGAAGGGCTGCTAAAAATATTTATAGAAGCGGGAGCTGTGATCAGTCCTCCCACCTGTGGTCCTTGTATGGGAGGTCATATGGGAGTATTAGCAAAGGGCGAAAAGGCAATATCTACTACTAATCGTAATTTTGTTGGCCGAATGGGTCATCCTGAAAGTGAAGTCTATTTAGCTAGTCCAGCTATTGCGGCAGCTTCAGCAATAACCGGGAAAATATCAAGTCCTGAGGAGGTAATTTAGTTATGATATTTAAAGGTAATATCTGGAAGTTTGGTAATCATATTGACACTGATGTTATTATACCGGCTCGATACTTAAATACTTCAGATCCGGAAGAATTAGCATCTCATTGTATGGAAGATTATGATAAGGATTTTGTAAAAAAAATAAAATCTGGAGATATCATAGTAGCCGGAGAGAATTTTGGATGTGGCAGTTCCAGGGAACACGCTCCCATCGCTATTAAAGAAGCGGGCATTTCTTGTGTTATTGCCCAATCTTTTGCCCGTATCTTTTTTCGAAATGCCATTAACATTGGATTACCCATTTTTGAGTCTTCTGAAGCTTTTGAAGAATCCCAACAGGGAGATATGTTAGAAGTAGACGCAGAAAAGGGAATAATTAAAAATTTAAGTAATAATAAAAAATTTCAGATAAGCC
>CAZAJW010000100.1:0-1869 GCA_964485485.1 uncultured Atribacterota bacterium
GGAATAATCTTTCCCCACTACTTTTTAAAAGGTCCTCAGGTTTTTTATATTTTTTGGTGAATTCTTTATACACAGGCAGAACCTGTTCAGCATTTGTTCTCTGTAACATTATTTCAGCAATAAGAGCATGCCACTTGTTATGAGTCTCTCTCCATGGAAAATAAGACGAATTGGTTCTTCCCCATTCTATTATGGACTTCTGAAAATATCTGACTTCTTTTTCACTTAATTGAAGAAACATTTATACGAGGTTATTTTTTTAAGCAAACTTCTTTAAATTATCTATATAGATTTACCCACTCAAAGTTCTTTTTATTTCCTTTGCTATATCAGAGACAAGAGGCACAACAACAGAATTACCAAACTGTTTATATGCCTGTGTATCCGATACCGGAATTTCAAAACTATCAGGAAATCCCATCAACCTTGCGCATTCACGTGGTGTTAATCTCCGCGGGTTTTTGCCATTCTGAGGTACTAATATTTCCGAACCATCTTTATAGTATCTTGCACTTAAAGTTCTTGAATGACCATTTAAATCTGTTAACCCGAAGCCGAAACCATTGCCCTTCTCCTGATGTTTTCTTGCATATTCCTGAAGATATTTCCATAGATGATCCGATAGTGTATATTTACCATCAACATTTTTTTCAAGTATATCTTTAAACCGGGGTTTCCTTTCAGGTTTAAAATCTGGAAAATTGAATTTAATATTTTTCCTAAATCCCACTATAAAAATCCTTTCCCTGTGCTGCGGAACATAATTTATGGCATCCAGAACCTCAAAGTATATATTATATCCCAGTTCATTCTTAAGTGTATCCATAATTACCTTAAATGTATTTTTTTTATTGTGTGATTGGAGGTTTTTTACATTTTCTAAAAGAAATGCCTGTGGATTTTTATCTATCAATATTCTTTTTATTTCAAAAAATAAAGTACCCTGGGTGGGGTCATTAAAGCCATGAGGTTTCCCGAGCGCATTTTTCTTTGATACTCCGGAAATTGAAAAAGGCTGGCATGGAAATCCGGCAACAAGTACGTCGTGATCAGGTATTTTAGAACTTTCAATCTTTCTTATATCGCCTGCAGGTTTTTCCCCGAAGTTTTTTTCATATGTAACCTGTGCAAACCTGTCCCATTCTGATGAAAATACACATTCACATCCGGCTTTTTCGAATGCTATTCTCGTCCCACCAATCCCGGCAAAAAGATCTATAAACGTAAGTATCATATCACTCCATTATCTTTCCATCTTTTCATAGCAGGATCAAGATGATCTTTGAAAAACTGCCTGAAACTCAGTACATTTATAGCATCATTATAGCATTTATCTTTTAGTGTTTGAGGACACACTACGTAAATTCTGTGTTTAAGCATCTCTCCCAGCTGTACGTAAGATATCTTTTCGTCTATGGTTGCAAGATAAAATCCAAGACCTCTTGTCCCTTCCGTAACAATCTGTCTCCACCTTTCCCTTAAAGTCCTTTTGGTTGTAAAAATTATACAGTCAGGAGGATTTTCACTGTAATGTTTTTCAGATGGCATTAAAAAATCCGGTTTTCCATTTATTACAATCTGCTCATCAAAAGGGTAACCAAGGCTTTTAAATAGGCTGTTAGTAATAGACTCAAAAGTTTTACCGGATCTTGCCCTTCTTGATTGAGATAACGATAAAAAGAATTTATCAAATGAGTAAAAATATTCACCAAGAGATTTTTGCAGCTCCGGAATAATTTTTATCCTTTCACTCTGATAAAGATATTCAATAAAAGCACTGAATACTTCTTTCCCGTATATTTCTTCATAAATTAAATACAGTCTGTATGCTTCCTTTTCAATATCACTGAAAATCGAATCAAAATCATT
>CAZAJW010000101.1:0-5570 GCA_964485485.1 uncultured Atribacterota bacterium
GTTAAGTTTATAGGTTCAGATTATAAAATAAAAAACGATATACTTAATGGTCTGAGTAATTGGGCAATGAGTGGAAAAGCAAAGCAGGAGCAATGGTAATATGACTGAGTTAAAAAGACAGAAATGCGAGATATTTAGTAGAATAGTAGGATATGTTAGAAGAATAGAATCTTGGAATTATGGTAAGCGTGCAGAATATCACGACAGAAAACTATTCAAGGTGACCGAAAAATGACGGTTAAACAATATTTAGGTTGGTTATATTTGTTATTAGGAGCTATATTATTAGCAATTGCAATAACATCAATATAAAGGAGATGAGATTATGAAGAATATTATAAAATCAATTTGGAAGAAACTAATATTTTGGGCTATTAACTACGGTTATACACAGTTATTCAAGTTTATAGACTCAGATAATAATGGTGAGCTATCTGACCAAGAAATAAGAGAGGCATTAGTTAAGCTACAACTTATGGTTAAGTTACTGAAAACAAAGTAATATATATAACAAAGTATATAGATATAATAGTGTTGATTCATAAAACACAAACCCCTCCTAGTCGTAGGCGTAAAAACCTGCGACTTTTTATTTGACTAAAATGTATACAAATTACAAACGCGGAACAACAAAAGAATACCAAGCCAAAAAAGAACTAGAGCATTTAGGTTATACTGTAACCAGGTCTAGTGGCTCACACGGTGTTTTCGATATTTGGGCAGTTAATTCTAAAGAGCTAAGGTTAATACAGATTAAACGAATAGCTAAGGCACTTACAATTAACTTTACTCTTTCTTTATTCAGTAAAGACATAGACAGTATAAGAAATATACCCTCTATACCTAATTCTACTAAAGAAATATGGGTTTGGTTAGATCATAAAGGATTTAAAAGGTATTTAGTTACAGAAGATAGCATAAAAGAACTGTAAAATAACCACACTTCCTGTATTCAAGGCAGATTACCAAAGCGATTAAAGTTAAAATATACACTAATTCTTGGACACCCCCTCACTTCCTGTATTAAATAAAAGAAAAACTACTATAATAATAATAATAATAATTAATTAATTAATTATTTAATTAATTACTTAACACCTAACTTTTATTTATAATTTAAAAATAGAGTACAGGAACTGTGGGGGTTGCCTTACCGCACTTCCTGTATTCAATAACCATTAGTAATCAACAATCGCACTTAATTTTAGCAAACTTCCTGTAATAATTCACTTCCTGTATTGCTATTTTATTAAAAAGATCTATTTATAAATACAACGGTACATAATTATATTAAATAATTATTATTTATTTAATTAAAAGAGAAAAGTGATAGATATGGTAGGAAGACCAAAAAAATATAATGAGGATGTAAGAATGCAATCAATATTATTGCCAGATTCAATAGATTTAAAATTGAAGGAAAAAGCAACAAAAAAAGGGATCAGTAAAAATGCTTATATTATAGCAACTTTGCTTAAAGGATTAGATGCTGAGGATTTAGAATCATTTATTGACGAGTTTATAGACAATTTAGATAAAAAAGAAAAACCAATAGATCCAGAAACAGAACAAAAGGTAAAACAAATTATAATAGACGAAACTAACGAATATATAAAAACAGGACAAATAACTAATAAAATCAGATCAGGTGCAAGTAAAACAGAAATAATAAGTGTATTTGCTATTAATCTAATATTACCAAAAGTATTAATAGAAATAGACACACAAGAGCTAGACTTTCCAAAGAAACTAGTAGAGAAGAAAGTTAATAGTTATATAAGTAATTTATATGATGAATATGAGAGATGAAACTATAAGATTATATCAAAGATTATTAAGAATGATCATAGAATATAATAAACAAACAGATAGTGAAGTTACATCTATATTTAGGACATTAGAGTTAATTAAGAAAATGTTTAAATGTAAAGACAAAGGTGCAGAGAAACACATTAAACAAATGGCTGAATTAAGATTAATAGAGTTTGATGGAGATAATATAAATATACTATATACAAAGCGATAGATATGAATATTGCTAGACACAGAAAAGAACTTATGGAAACACAAGAATTTAAAGAAATATATGAAGAATTAAATTCAGAATTTATTGCTGACAGACACAATTTTTGGAAAGAACACTATGAAAAAAACAAATCAAAACAAATAGCCAGAAATAAAAAATATAGAGAAAATAACCGTGAGAAAGTAAATGAATATCAGAGAAAATACAGACAAAAACATTTAGAAAAACTAAGAAAATATGGTAATAATTGGAAAAAAAAATGGGACTTAGCAAATCCAGAAAGAAGTAAAGAAATAGCTAAAAAATATATTTTAAGTGATAAGGGTAAATTGAAAAGACATAATTATTATTTAAAGCATAGAGACGAGATTTTAGAAAAAATGAGACAGAAATATAATCAGAAAAAAGGATTAATATGTTGATCATAACTAAATATAATTTTCATAATATTAAATCAACAATAAGGATAAAAGGAATAAACACTTATGAAAAAGGTGCAAAGCGAATAAAACCAGTATCTGCAAGATCTATATTTGAAGAATATTTTAAAAACCATCAAAGAATAAAGGAGTTATTAACTGATTAGGGGGGATCAGATGAATGATAGAGAATTAATATATAGCAGAAGGGATCAACTACTAAAGGCTTATTTTGACAACAAATATAATCACAAAAAAAAGATTAAACCAAAAATCCAAAGGCAAACAAAGTATAAGTGCAGGCATTGTGGCGAAACCGATCAGTCCAAGATGTATTGTTATGACACTACCAAGAAATTATACGCACACAATCTATGCAAGAGTTGTTACGATAAAAAAAGAAAAAAGATACTATTAACTATTGATTATTTAGATGATGAAATAATAAATATAACCGTAGGTGATAACATATGAAACCAGAACTACATAAAAGAGATTACGAAGTAATAAAAAGAAGATTATCAGAATATACACTAAAGTTAAAAGTGGAAGCTTCTCTGAATAACGAAAATGTATTTGACAATTATAACTATGTAGATACCAAAGCAGCTCAAAACAAAGTAGAAGAAATTTTAAAATATTTACAAAAAGAAGACTAATAAAAAGAAACCTTTATAAACTGAAATACACTTAAAAGATCCATTTATAAACCCATCGGTGCATAATTATGTTATAAAATCAAATGATTTTATGAGGAGGGAATAAAATATGACTGAATTAGCACAAGAGATTTTAGGAAAATACTTTAAAGGCAAATCCTTTAAAGACTTAACAGAAGAAGAGAGAGAAGAATTTAATCTAATTTATACAAGCTCTTTTTCAAAAAATAGATCCTTAAATAATGGATCAATCAAATCTGCAAGAGATTGTGGATTAGAAAACAAAACAGTAGCTGATTGTATAGAATGGGACGAACCAAACCCAGAAGTAGAATTAGAAAACGAATTTGAAATATATAAAGATAAAGGCGGATTATTCCAACATAAAAAGAGGAGATAAAATGAGTCAAATAGAAGTTTTAATAGGTAAAATAGTATCAAAAGAAGAAAAAAAGAATAGTAAAGGTAATACATTTTATAAGTATAAAGTAAAAGTTGGTGAAAAAGAACTAACAATGAATGATTTAGACAATTATATAGAAAAAAAGCAACCATTAAATTTAGAGTTAGATGCTACTTATGAATTACGATACGAAATAAGCGAATATGAATATAATGGTGAATTAGTATCCAGTAAAAACATCATATCCGCAATCATAGTAGATAAAGAAGAGAAATCAGAATTCCAACAAGCAAAAGATTATAAGCAAGACACACCAGATAAGGACAGAAGAATAAGCAGACTAGCAGTTCTTAATACTGCCACAGAAATAACTAATTTAAAGTATAAAAATAAGTTATGTGAAAAAGATATAACACCAGAGATAATAGAATTAGCTGAATTATTAGAAGGGTGGGTGTATAGATAATGGAAATAGAAACAAGTTATATAGTGTCAATTGTAACAGACCTAGAGGACAAATATATATCCTCACTTAAAACCATTAATTTAGATGGTAATCCAATTAAAGAAGAAGATCTAAACATAGATGTATTAGCCACACATTTAATTGATCTACCATATAAGATATATGCAAAGAACCTACAGATGATTACTTTATTAGATTCTACAAGCAAACTAAACAAACTAAAATCATTTATTGAAGATAATGTCTCTAAAGAAGTCAATAAAATGGATGAGCTAAAGAACCAAAGCCAAAGAGATGCTGAATTAAGGAACAGATTATTAGACAGCAAAGACTATTTAATAATCGAAAAAGGACTATTAACAGCAACAGAACTGAAACAAATGTTACAATCACAAGTAGGTTATTATGAAGGCTTATTATCAGGAATAAAATACAGATACAAACAAATGTGTAGTGTTTTATTAAGTGATAAAAAGCTACAAGAGGCGATTGGGGAATGAATGTAACTGAATCAACATTAAATGAATTAAGAACCGTTAAAGCTATTATTCGTAGGTTTATGGAAGTAGATCTAAGATGTAGGAACTCAGATAAATGGCTAACCTATAAAGTTTATGAGTACATAGCAGAAAAGAACGGTAAAAAGATATTCATACCATTTGAGTTATTTGATAAGTTCCCAGCATTTGAATCTGTAAAAAGAATGAGAGCTTTGATCCAGAACAAAGAAAAGGCATTACAGCCCACTGATCCAGATGTGTGGAATCGCAGAAAAATAAGACAAAAAGCCGTAGAGCAATTTGTGATGTAAGGAGTTAATTATGAGTGAAAATATTATAGAAACATTAATGGAACTTAAAGAGAAGTTCCCGATCAATAATATATATAACAGAAAAAGATATTCTGTAGAAGAGATTAATAACATAATAGATGCCAAGATCAAAGAAGTTCTTAATAAGGTGGAAAAATGTTAGAAATATTTTTATATGTATTAATTGCGATTATGATGTTGCTTGGAGTTATTGCGATTGTGTTCTCCGTGTGTGCAATATATGGTGTGATCACTATGGGTTTAAGGGTTGAGAAGATGAGAAAGGAGTTGATAAAATGACTGTAATATCAACCATATATGCAAGAAGGAATATCAAAGCTATGAAATCACTAAGTAGTTGTTTTAATAAAGACATAAACAAGATTAAGATTAACACAAACAATTCATTTGTCCACGAACTAACTAAATTCATAGTAGCATATAAATTAATCAATGCAGAACACGATGTCATTACCGAAGCAATATTCAAAAACCGCAAACGAGCAGATGTATTTGATCTAACTAATAACATAATTTATGAGATTTTAAATACCGAGCGAGAATCTAATATAGAACTAAAACAAAAACTATACCCAGCGCCAATAGTAGCTTTACATTGTAGAGATCTGAATTTTGTAGGATCAACCAACAGTTTATTAAATAGCTTTGAAAAAGAAATAGAATTATAAGGAGGAATAAAATATGTTTGGATTAATAACAAGAAAAAAATGTGAAGAGAGCATAAATGAATTAAGAGAAGACGTATACGGACGCATATATGATGAA
>CAZAJW010000102.1:0-3821 GCA_964485485.1 uncultured Atribacterota bacterium
GCATAAAAAATTATAAAAAGATGGAACGGATTATCGAAGAAATGAAAAAAATTTCCATACAGATCTTTGAACAAAGCCAGCAATAACTTTATACCTTTGCCAGAAAGCCATTTTTTAAATCATACTGGAAAATACAATATAGCTAAATATGCTAGTAACCTCTTGTGAATAACAGTTTAAATATGTTTAACTGAAGAAGTAATTTTTTTGAATATTTTTGAGATATTAAGAAAAAATTTTAGATACCAGTTAACTTAAATATTTGATAAATGAAAGGATAAATTATTAAATATGGTAGTAAAAATGAGTGAAAAAGCTATGAAGATGAGAAAATTGATTAAATCGATTTGGGTATTTAATTGGTTTAATTCTTGTGGTTTTGCTGAATTAGTGCCGGTTGTTGGTTCAAGATGGGATATGGAAAGATTTGGAATGATTGTTACAGGTACACCCCGCCATGCAGATGCGCTGTTTATTGCTGGATACCAGACTTTTAAATCAATCAAAAAAGCGCAACTTATCTATGAACAAATGGCTGAGCCGAAGGCGGTTATTGCCCTGGGTGCTTGCACCATGACTGGTGGAATTTATTGGGATTCTTACAATACAATAAAGAGATTGGATGATTATATACCTGTGAATATTTATATTCCAGGTTGTCCGCCGCGTCCTGAAGCCGTTTTTGAAGCAGTAGAAAAAATATTCAAGCACGTAGGGGAGATGAAATAAATGGACAAGACGTTATCTAATGAAAAAGAAATATTAGAAAAGATAAAAGATAAATTTAAATATGAAGGAAATATCCAAAGAGCAAAAAGAGTCTGGGTATCTATTAATGATAAGAATGAACTATTAACCTGTTCGAAATGGTTAAAAAAAGAAGGATTTATTCATTTATCAGCCATATCGGTTAGTGATTGGCTGGAAGAAAAGAAGTTCAAGCTTGATTATCTGTTGTGGTCTTTTCAAGACAAGATACTTCTTATTTTGACTGTTAAGATAGACCGTAAAAAACCAATCATTGATTCGGTCATTTCCATATGGGGAAATAACGCACAAGCACATGAAAGGGAAGCCTGGGAATTTTTCGGAATTGATTTTAAAGGAAATCAAAATTTAATACCCCTTTTTACTGATAATTGGCAGGGGCCTCCTCCTTTCAGGAAGGACTTTGATTGGCACAAGTATGTAAGAGAGAATTATTACAACAAGGACAATGAAAGAGAGAGGGGATATTATGAAGATTAATCAAGAAATTTTCCAGTTGACCAAAACTGATCAGTATGATATGTATTTCGGACCATGCCATCCCGGATCTGCGAATTTTGGAGTTAAGTTAAAACTTCAAGGGGAAAAGATTATTTCTGCTCTTTCTGATCCTGGTTATCTCCATCGTGGTTTTGAAAAATTAATGGAATACAGGTTACCACTTCAAAATGCTATGCTTTCTGATCGCATTTGTGTTTTGGAATCATTGGCCTGGGAGTTGGTTCATGCTGAAGCGATGGAAGAATTAATGGACTTAGAAATCCCGGAAAGGGCTAAATTTATCCGGGTAATTATGGCTGAACTTTCTCGAATTCAGTCACACATGATTTGGTGGGGTGTCTTTTCTGCCGGAACAGGCTTCGATACCGGGTTTAAAATTGCTTTTGGTTATAGAGATTATATTTTGGATCTATTTGCAGAAATTACCGGTGGTAGGGTATATCCTGCCGGATATATTTGTCCCGGAGGCGTAAGAAGAGATTTTCCCGAAGGAATAGAGGAAAGAATTGATAAGGTTTTAGATAAATCAGAGGAATTGGTGAAATACATGGAGGTAGAAAACCCGACATTTAAAGCGCGAACTAAAGGAATTGGTATTTTAAAATTAGACGATGCTATAAACTTAGGAGCAACCGGGCCTATCTTAAGAGCATCAGGGCTAAAAAGTGATTTAAGAAAAGATGATCCATATGAAGTTTATCAAAATTTTAATTTTGAGATTCCGGTTAGGGAAGAAGGAGATATTTATGCCCGTTTTTTGATTGGTTTAGCTGAAATGAAGGAATCAATAAAGATTATAAGACAGGCAATAAAATCTTTGCCTGAAGGAGAGTTTGTCCTCCCCAAATTCAAAAAACCTAATATCAATATGAAAATCAAGGAAGGAGAAGTATATGTCCATAATGAAATTGCCAGAGGAGAAGGAGGCATGCATGTAATAAGTGATGGTGGTAAAAAACCTTATAGAGTTAAAGTTAGAGGTCCCAGCTTTTCTCATATGATACCGGTATTGGAATACATTCTAAGGGGAGCGGATATAGCAGATATTCCTGCTATATATTGGAGTTTGAATGTTTGTCCGGCAGACTTAGATAGATAAGAGATTATGAAAGTATTAATTTATTGAAGAAAGTAGGATAATCAAATTGGAGATTATTTTTTCTTTATTCAAAAATTTATTTAGTAAACCAATGACAGTATGTTTCCCTCATGAAGCAATAGAGATACCTAAGGGCTATAGAGGAGAACATCTATATGATAAGGATAAGTGTATATCTTGTGGGTTATGTGCCAAAATATGTCCTGATAAAGCAATAGAGATGGTGGAAGCACCTGATGCGTACAATGAACAATATTCCAAGAAATACCCCAAGATAGATTTAGGAAAATGTTGTTTTTGTGGTTTTTGTGAAGATATTTGCCCTAAAGGGTGCTTGAAACTAACTGATAGTTTTTATCTTTCAACTTTTGATAAAAATTCAGTTATCAAAAAACCTTTCCCACTTGACAAAAAGTAGAAACATAATAAAAATAACTAAAATTATTTGATTAAAAAATATTATTAAGACATAGTGCGAATTTATATTTTGAAATTTAAATATTCTTGTAGTGTTTAAGAAAGTACAGGCTATTATACCATATTGATAGGGTTGTAAAGATTATAATTATATATTACCATTTTAATAGTTTTAAATATTAATTGAGGAAGTAGATATGAAGTTATTAATGATTTATGCGGAAAAATTTGCCTATCAAACGAAGAGCAGAACATTAGAAACAGTTGAAGAATACCAGGAAGATAAGCAAATAGAAAATGTTCTGGCTGGATTTATACAAGTAGAAAAAGAAGATGAAGAAAAAATGGATAAAGTTGAGACTAAACTTATTAAAAATTTAAAATGGGCTGCTAAAAAAAATAACACTAATTGCATTTTATTACATTCTTTTGCTCATCTTTCTTTAAGTAAAGCTAACCCGGAGAGTACCAAAAAAATATTTGATAATGCTGAAAAAAGGCTAAAAGATGCTGGCTATGAATTATATCAGACACCCTTTGGTTATTTTTTAGACCTCGATTTAAAAGCACCAGGGAAGTCACTGGCAAGGGTTTTTAAAGAGTTTTAAATCACAATTTTTCATAAAAAATAATAGAAAATAAAAAGAAAACATAAAAGTAGGTTAATGGAAGTATTTAACTGGTAAATGATATCATTTTATCAAGCAAGATAGAGCAGGATACCCAAAAAGTGGGATATGCTTCCACCCAGGACAAAGAGATGCCAGATAGTATGATGGTAGCGTATCTTAGGTGCCAGAAAAAAGAATATTCCGAGCAAATAAAATAAGCCCCCACCGACTATCCATAAAAGCATTTTTATGGGTACAGCCTCGAGCAATGGCTTGGTTGCAGATATTATAATTAATCCCATAATAATGTAAAGTATTACAGAAACAACTTGGGTCTTTTGAAATAGAAAAACTTTCATTAATATACCCATCAGGGCAATTCCCCAAACCAATCCAAAAAGAGTCCATCCCCAGGAACCATGTAA
>CAZAJW010000103.1:0-2076 GCA_964485485.1 uncultured Atribacterota bacterium
TATGTTTAAGGTTGATCAGGAGCCAAGTGGCTTTTTAGCTCAAAGAGCACTTGGTTCAGGCATTCAGAATATTCTTTTTACCGATATTAGAAGCTTAGAGGATGCTAAGAAATGTATTAAAATAGTTAGACCTGAAATACCTGGAGTTGATGGTATTAATGGTTGTCACATGAGAAGGAATGTTGGCTATGTATTAGAGTGCGGTAGCCAGGATTATGTACAGGCAATGAAAGATTCAGTAATTGCCATCATGGTAGAGAAAAAAGGATGTATAGACAATTTAGAAGAAATACTATCATTAGATGATATAGAGATGGTTCAGTTTGGTCCTTGTGATTATTCTTTAAGTATAGGTAAGGTTGGTCAATGGGATCATCCAGAAGTCAAAGAAGCTGAATTAAAAACTATAAAGACAGCAATCGAAAAAGGTAAAAGGCCAAGAGTTGAGATTGGGCCAATTAATTATAGCAAGGAAGATATGAAAAAATATATTGAAATGGGTGTAAAAGATTTTCATCTTCCCAGTGACGTAATTATAATGCATCAGTGGATTAAACAAAATGCTGAATTACTCCGTGGGTTGTTTAAATAACTTTTGTCATTCATTGTGATAAAAGTTAAATTATGATAAAATATTAAAAAATATAATAATAATTATTAATAAATAAAGGAAGGATTTGTGATTATGGGATTAGTAAGCATGAAAGAGATGTTGCAGGATGCACGAGACAGAAAATATGGGATAGGTGCTTTTAACATTTTCGATATTGAAAGCATGGAAGCAGTTGTTGAAGCAGCTGAGGAGCAGAAATCACCCGCTATTTTGGCATTTGCAGAAGTTATGGGTGACAAGATTAGCATTGAACGCGTTAGTATTATAGCACGTCAAATTGCCCAGGAAGCAAGTGTTCCAATAGCTTTTCATCTTGACCACGGACAATCTTTTGAATATGTTTTAAAGGCTATTAGAAACGGATTTTCATCAGTAATGATTGATGCTTCTATGAAACCATTTGAAGATAATGTAGCAGTCAGTAAAAAAGTTGTTGAGGTTTGTAGACCTTTGGGCATTACAGTTGAAGCTGAACTTGGTCATGTAGGAGAGGGAAGCACCTACGGACAGGATGATGATGATTCATTTAAAACGGTCCCAGAAGAAGTTGAAAAATTTGTAGAACTAACAGATGTAGATGCTTTAGCAGTTTCTATCGGAAATGCTCATGGATTATACAAAAAAGCTCCGGTAATTGACCATGAATTGCTGAAAAGATTAGAGTCAGTTAGTAAAGTTCCTCTTGTCCTCCATGGTGGATCCGGTATTTCAGATGATGATTTTAGAAAGACAGTTAGAGAAGGGATTTGTAAAATAAATATTTTTACTGAAATGAGCCAACAGGCGATCTGTGATACTAAAGAACTTTTAGATAAAGGTGAATATAAATGGGTTCTAGATTGCTGTTTCAGCATCAAAGAAGGCATGAAAAAAATTGCTAAAAAACGTATGGAAGTGTTCGATTCAGTAGGAAAAGCCTAATACTCAGCATTTTGATATTCTAGGAATTTATTTTTTCTTGATTAGTTTATTAAAGGGAGAGTGATCTGGAGATTTTATGAATTCGAAAGAAAGAGTTTTAATGACTTTGGATCATCAAGAAACAGATCGAGTTCCTGTTGATCTTGGCGGTTGGGTTACAACTATTCATAAGCAAACTTATCAAAAATTATCAAGCTATCTTGGCTACAAGCCTAAAAAATTAGTTGGCAATAATTGGATTAGATAAACCGCTCTCCCTGATGAAGAAATATTAAATTATTTAAATGTTGATTTTAGACATTTGTTTCCGGGTAAACCAAACAGTTGGTCTTTTCAAGTTGAGGACAAGCGGAACAGTGAAGAAGCAGTTGATGAATGGGGAGTCAGATATAGAAAGCCAAAGGATGGTGGAATTTATTTTGATGCTGTCTGTGGCCCCTTAGAAAAAGAAACTGTTTTTATTAACGATTTAGAACAAATCAAATGGCCAGATCCTTATGATTGCGGCTATTCAAATGGACTAAAAGAAAAAGCGAAAAAAT
>CAZAJW010000104.1:0-6936 GCA_964485485.1 uncultured Atribacterota bacterium
CACTGAAATTAAATTTTGCCTGTGCTCCGATATAGGAGGTAACAAACTTTCTAACACGGGTAATTTCTCTAAAAAAATCAACTACTCCAGCAAACATATTATGTTCATCTTTGACAATGACTGCAGTTTTTATAAAGTGTAAAGCGCCCCAGGTAGGGCTATGAATGATAAATTCTCGGTCTGTATATCCTCTTTGGGTTTTAAATGTAGATAAAATGACTGGTTCAAAATCGACAATATTGCCAACATATTGATTAATTGATTGTTGTGGATTCACATGTAATATGTTTCCAGCCATGTCGTTCATATATTTTATCTTTGCATTTTTATCCAAATACAAGATGCCGTCTTTGGAACTTTTAGTAATGATATTAATAAATTCTTTCGATATATTCAAATTAGATAGAATATCTTTATTCAGAATATCCTCCTCAATAATATTATAGAAAGATTGGATAAGAGGAGTTAGGAATTGATAAAAATCCTTTTTCGATGTTAAGATTAAGAAAAAACCTAATATGTTTCCCTGGCAATTATGGACAGGGATGCCTTTGTAATACCAACCTGCCAATTTTTCAAATTCATAGACCTGTGTTATTTGCCCTTTGATAATTTGATTGATTGAAATAGTTGAATTTTGCTTTTTATTTTGAGATAGGTAGTCTTTGGAAATAAAATTAACCTTTTCTCCGGTTACAAAAGAATTATGAGAGTGCTGATGTGATCTTAAGAATAATATTTTACCATCGGGATCTATGAACATAAGTATCAGTTCATTTTTGCTAAATAGGGGCAAAAATTTTTTATAAAAAGACTGAATAGAATTACAAACAGCCTTATTATCAAATTTTACTTTGTTCGATGCTGTTATAGTCATTTTTATCCTTAAACTGAAAAAGTAGATTTAAATATTTTATCTAATAGAACAGCATGTACTCCAATAAATTACTCTGTTACGCAAAAATAGATTCTGTCTAAAGAATAACTTTTCATATTTAAAGTTACACCATGTATTAATTCAATATTAGACAGAATGATTATCATGTAATTTAGAAAACAAAAACATAAACATATAATAAAAATAAATCTGCTATCAGTTGAATTGTCTACATATAATTGATACTAATTTGAGAAAGGCCGGAATCGACATTAATATTCAGTTGATATTCTGATTCATTATAATTTTTTGAAATATATCTATTGTTTTCCTGTACTTGGAACTCTTCATCCAGGTCTTTCATGCTTATTCCGGTGTCCAAACGAAGAATAACTCCTACGTTAGCTGGAATACTTATGTCAATTTTAGATACCCCTGAATTAATATTAATATCTCCATTATATTGTGGAGCAATAATATTGATATCAGATGCTCCACTTTTAATAGAAAATTGCTCTACTTTAAATTTGGACAAATCATAATCTATAGTCGTGGCACCGGTTTCAATAAAAATATCATAAACTATTTCTTTGTTAAGTTTTAAATCGATATGGTTTTTGGGATTGCGAAATTGTTTATCGGGTTCTGATGAAAAATTGTGGTAAATGTTAATATTGGCTTCATGGTCTGAAATTGAATAATCCTCAATTGGCTTAAATTGCGGGTAGCGATAACTTACCTGACATTGGTAAAGCAGGGGAGTTGGGAATTCAAGAACAAAAGCTCCGATATCATAACTCAAGTGGAGATTGGCTTTCTGTACATTGGGAACCATTACTGGTTCTTCTTCAACAACTTCTTCTTCATCGACATCGGGTTCTTCGTCTGTCGGTTCAGTGCCAGCTTCTGTTGTAATTTCTTCTGTAGCAGCCTCTTCTTCAGGTTCCTGTTCAACTTTATTGATTACAGGAACTAGTTCGACTTCCCTTTGAAGTGTTTCAACATCAGTAACTATCCTGCCTTCCAAGTGAAGGTCAACACCCATATAACCGGCACTAACCCCAATTATAATTCCTACTACTATTACCAGGGGAGCAAGCCAGGAAAGCCTCCTTCTAAAGATTAAGCTAATTCCGAGACTAACCAGGAGCAATGGCCAGAGTCTAAAGATATTATACCAGACAGACCATTCCAGTATATTAAGATTGTTTAATAAAAGGATAACACCGATAAGAATGATTGCTAAGCCTTTAATAAATTGTGTTCCATTCATTTTTAGATCTCCTCTCTAAATTTGTTAAGGGGATTTACATTAAATAAACAGTTAATTAACCAAAGAATTGAATTTTTTTATTTTTTAGTTATTTTTGACCAACTATTAGCAATTAGCAAATCAATTAATCTTTGTCTATCGGATAGATAATCAGGATTAAGCGATAATGCAGTTTCTGCTTCTCTTAGTGCATTTTTATAATCCTGATTCCGATAATAAGTCAGACCTTTCTTATAATGAGCGTGAGCTAAAATATCCTGAGCGTTTGCCATATTGCTGGCTAGTTCATAGTGTTTAAATGCTTCTGGAAGATTACCTTCATGATAATATATATCACCTATTTCAATAAAGGCTTCCGCGAAGGTATCAAAGGTAAAGTTATGGTCTCCCAGAGGATATATTTTCTGGGCTAATTTTTTTTCAATAATTGCACGATCGTACTGATGATTTTTTAGGTCGATTTCTCCTTGATAGAAATAGGCCAGGGCAATTGACCTTTTATCGTCTTCAAATTGTGTTGCTTTTTGATAAGCTTGTTGGGCTTTTTCTAATTCATCGCTATTACGATAATAGTTACCCAGGTGCAGATAGCAATAAGCATCAACTTGATAAGCAAGAAGTTTATCCATAATCTGGGGACGAGGTTGGGAATAGCCCATTTCAACGAACCTTTCATTAGCCTTAATTAATTGTTGGTTATCAAGGTAAAGTTGTCCTAATTCGGCATTTAATTGTTGATGATTGGGAATTAGTTCAATTACTTTTTCGTATTGTTCGATAGCTTTGTCCAATTCTCTCTGTTCTTTGTATACCAAGCCTTTAATATAATAGGCATAGGCATTAGCAGTATCATTTGCAGTCAGTTGATCTAAAATATTTAAGACCTGGCTGTACTCCTCAGCCTTGAATAAAGCGTAGCTTAGATTTACCAATGCCATGCTATTGGAAGAATCAATTTCCAATACTTTTCTATATTCTTCCTGAGCTGGTTGATATAATTCTTGATTCATAAAAAAATTTCCTACATTAATGTAGGTGTAGGAATCTGGTATAGTAGTTTTTTCTTCTATGATGGATTGCAGAAGTTCTTCTAACTGAACATTGCTATCTGTACTTGCTAAAACAGAAAAACTCGATAGAAGAATGATAAAAAATAGAAGACATACTGGCATGATTCCTTTTGTTACCGTGATTTTCATTACAAATATCCCCCTAAATATTTTTAAGATATGAATAAAAAACTAAAAACTTCAAATAACAGTAAATATTGCACCCGCATAGCGGTGGCTTTAAAAAGCCTCTAAAAGAGCTTAAGTTTTTATTAGACAGTTTTTTCTCTGCTCTTTTTTCTTGATCCCTTGACTATCTTTTAAAAAAAGCCCTTTCATGCTATTTTTCGTCTATTTAGGATTCTGATGTTGCCCTTCCTCTTTTTCTTCACTGAATTCTTTTAATTTAATAGCAAATTCTAAAAGTTTTTGGTTAACCAAATCATTAACAGAATTTTTTTCAAATTTACCGTTTTCAAGTTTCTTTCCAGCTTTTCTTCCGGTTAAAATTTCAATTCCCTGGTCGATAGTTGTTACTGAGTATAGATGAAATTTCTTTTCCTTGATAGCTTCCACAATATCCTCTCTTAGCATAAGGTTTGGAATATTTGTCTCGGGAATTATAACACCTTGTGTTCCGGTTAATCCTTTTGCTTTACATACACTGTAAAAACCCTCAATTTTTTGATTTACGCCACCGATTGCCTGAATTTCTCCTTTTTGATTAATTGACCCGGTAACTGCAATATCCTGTCTTAGTGGAAGGTTGGCTATACTGGAAAGAAGGGCATAGGCTTCGGTTGAAGATGCGCTATCACCGTCTACTCCTGAATAGGATTGTTCAAAACAGATACTGGCACTAATTGTTAATGGTTTATCTTGTGCATATTTTGACCTGAGATAACCGCTTAAAATAAGCATTCCTTTATTGTGGGTTTTACCGCTTAAGTCAGCTTCTCTTTCAATATTAATAATTCCAGCTCTGCCCATAGAAGTTCTAGCGGTGATTCGCGTGGGTTTCCCAAAAGAATATTCACCCAAGTCATATACCGAAAGGCCGTTTACTTGGCCAATTACTGCACCTTCGGTGTCAATCATCAAAGTTCCTTGTTCAAACATCTCTTGAATTTTTTCTTCAATGAGGTTTAGTCTCTCGATTCTTTCTCTGATTGCCTGGCTGACATGCTTTTTCCGTATAGTATTTTGATTTCCCTTTTTTGCCCAGTAGTTTGCCTCTCTCAGTAAATCGACCAGGTTGTTAAAATGAGTTGATATTTTATTTTGTCTCCCTGCCAACCTTACGGCATATTCAATAACTTCCGTAATTCCGCTATGATCAAAAGGTTGCAAATTTTCTCTTTCACAGAGTTGTTTAATAAAACAGGCATATTGGTAGATGTTTTGGGCATTATTTTCGGTAACTGTATCAAAATCTGCTTTAACTTTGAAAATCTTTTCAAAGTCTTGATCTCTAAAATAGAGAAGTTGATATATAAAAGGATCCCCAATCATAATAACTTTAACATTACATTCTATCGGTTCCGGCTTGAGTGCAGATGTGCTGAACATAGGGAAGGGATCATAGGTTTCTGGTTCGATTTTTTGATTCAGCAATGTTCTTTTTAATGACGGCCAGACCCCGGGTTCCAAAAGTAAATCCAAGGCATTTAGTACAAGAAAACCTCCATTTGCTCTTAGCAATGATCCGGCTTTAATTTTGGTGAAATCCGTAACCCAGTGTCCAGTTCGGTCCATTCTCCTCTCAATTATACCAAATAAATTTTTATAAGAAGGATGTGTTTCAATGATAACAGGTGAAGATTGTGTATCTGAATTATCCACTAAAACATTAACTGAATAGTCAGTAAAAGTATCTTTAGTTTGGGGAAATTTTAATCCCGGAATAGCAGGGGTTTGTTCTTTTTCTCCCTGGAAGCGGCTGATGTTTTCCAGGACATTTTTTTTCACTTCATTTAGATAGAAATCAATAGACTTATTTTTATATTTTTTCTGTATTTCCGAAGTTTCCTCTTCTACAAGAGGCGTAATCATCTTGTTCTCTAATTCATTTAATTGTTTGCTTAAATCTTTTTGTAGGTTATTGATTTTTTTAGAGATTTGAGTAATTTCACGAGTAAATTCTTGATGTTTTTGCTTGATTTTTTCAAATTCTTCTCTGGAAAATTTGCCTTCTTCAACCATGTTTTCCAAACTTTCCAGGTTAGTTGGTTTTTTATTGATAATAGGAAGAATGTCAGGTTTGGTATAGGGCCCGATTTGTATCTGGACAACAGTAAAATTTTCTGACTTTACCTTATCCTCAAATTTTTTGACAAGATTATGTTGTTTATTCTTAAAATTTTCGGTAATGGCATCTTTACTTTTTTGGTATTTATCACTTTCCAATAATGAAGGAATGTGCTTTTTTAGTGTATTTACCAAATTTTCCATATCTTTTTTAAATTGATTTCCCTGTCCCGCAGCTAGGCTAATTGCCCTGGGCATATCAGGATCTTTAAAATTATGGACATAGCATTTGTCGTCAAAAATAACATTCTCTCTTTTTCTGTCTGTTAGTAATTTTTTAATGGTTGTGCTGCGACCTGTTCCGGATTTTCCGGTAATGAAAAGATTATATCCCGGATATTCCATATCAAGGCCTAGCTCTAAAGCCTTTAATGCTTTTTCCTGCCCGAGTATTTTATTGCAAGGCTTAAGATCATCTGTTGAGGTAAATTTATCTTTTTTCAAATCACAGGACCATCTAAGTAGTTCAATGGGAACTTCGAGGGAAATAACTTTTCCAGATTTCATTTTAACTCCTTCGATAATTCTTAATTTTATACTTTTTGCTTTTCTTTAATATAATGAAGTACTATCAATTATATAGTTAATCTTAATATAAATAAAAATATTAACCTTATTATAACAGTATATTTAATTTTTGTTAAGAAAGATATTATTCAATAAAGAAATTGTCAGATTACTGGTATAAATACCTGAAAGTTATTTAGAAATAGGCAATTCTATCTGTGCTTTCAGGCTGAAACATTGTCTTTTATAGTCTTATAGGGAGATTTGTCTTGAGAAAATATATTAACAGTATTATTTGCCGTAATAAGAAATAATAGATATAATGAAACAAAAAGGAATCAGCATAAACAGGGAGGAAATGATGTCAAAGAGCATGTCAGTAATTTTGGTTATCCTTTTTCTAGCGGTAGCAGGTTTTGCTTATCTGAATTATGACCGTTTAAACCAAATTCAGGATGATTTAATTGAAAAAGAAGCAACATTGCAAGATTCTGAGCAATTGATTAAACAACAAGAAACTGCTATTGCTCAAATGGAAGAAGAAATAAAAGAAGGACAGGAAAAAGAAAAAGAAAAAGTACTTACAGAGGATAATTTAATGGAAGACAGGGATGATGAAATTCAAAAACAGTTAAAGGGTTATCAGGCAGAATTGCAGGAATTACGTGCAAAATTAGAAGAATACCTGCAAAAGGATAGGATTGAATCACAAAACATAGACCAATTAAAGCAGGAAAAATCTAAATTGGAAAATCTCTTAGAGGAAAAAGCAGAACAATGGCAATCCAGGGAAATGGAGAACAAAGAAATTATTTCTTCTTTACAGCACGAAATTAACGAATATAAGCTGGATATTGAGTCAGTAAATGAAAAAATAGTAGGATTAGAGGCATATTTAGATACGGAAATTTCGGGAAGAAAAA
>CAZAJW010000105.1:0-14159 GCA_964485485.1 uncultured Atribacterota bacterium
TGGTTCAATCAATAAAAGAACTATATGATATCCCGGTAAAAATTAAATGGCCTAATGATATTATTGTAAAGGGAAAGAAGTTATGTGGTATTTTAACAGAGATGGCAGCAGAATCGGATTGTATTAATTATGTAGTAGCAGGTATTGGAGTGAATGCTAATTTAAAAGGAGAAGATTTCCCGAAAGAGATTAGTGGAAAATCCACATCTTTGCAAGAAATATTAAAAAAATCAGTTTCCAGAATTAAGTTAGTACAATTATTGCTGGAGAATTTCGAAAAATATTATAATTTATTACAACAAAAACAATTTACGCCTATTTTAAAAGAGTGGAAGTTGAATGCAGATACTTTGGGGAAAAATATAACAGTACTATCTGCGGGACAAACAATTACAGGAGAAGCAGTTGATATAACTTCAGAAGGGGTTTTGGTAATTAGAAAAGAAGGCGGAGAGAAAGTTAGAGTTTTATCCGGAACAGTACAGTAAATACCGCATCCGCATAGTGGGGGTCTTCTGGATAATAAATAAGAAATAGTTTGACATGTTGGTTAACTATATATATTATAAAAGTTAACGAGTATAAATTTGAATGAGATAGAGAGATTAATGTTATTCCAACATGTTTCTTTAAAAGAAATGATTCTTGCTTCTTTGTTTGCTGCATTAACTGGTATAGGTGCATTTCTAGTTATCCCGTTTTATCCTGTTCCTATTACTCTTCAGACCTTATTTACTTATCTTTCGGCCATGCTGCTGGGCAGTAGAACTGGAGCGTTAAGTCAACTAATCTATCTTTTTTTGGGTTTAATTGGATTGCCGGTTTTTGCTGCAGGTAAAGCCGGTCCGGGTGTATTATTTGGACCAACCGGTGGTTATTTATGGGGATTTGTTATCTCTGCTTATATAATAGGATGTTTGGTTGAAAGAGTAAATATAATAAAAATTAAGGATTTTATCCTTACCGGTATCATTGGTTTTTTTATTATTAACCTTTCTGGTGGCTTCCAATTGTATTTAGTAACCCAATTAGATATAACAACAGTTTTTTTGTCTGGTGTCTTTCCTTTTATTGTGGGAGATTTTATTAAAATAGTTGCAGCATCTTTTATTGCTCATAAATTGAAATTAACCCTTACTCCAAGTAGAATGATGTGATATAATTTCATTGATGATTCGGGGCGTAGCGCAGTTTGGTACGCGCGCTTGGTTCGGGACCAAGAGGTCGGAGGTTCAAATCCTCTCGCCCCGACCATTAATAGTTTTACTTTAAAAATATTTTATTCACCATCGGTATTTTCATACTGTCTAATAAATTATTAATAACAATCAGACCTGATTCCAAGTTGAATAATTGAAAGTTTTTTAGAAGAAAATTTATGATAATATTAATATCATAAGAAGAAAGAGGAGGATAGGTATGAATAATTTACAAAAAATAGCTATTTTGGTTGAGCAATTATACGAAGATCAGGAATTATGGTATCCTTACTATCGATTAAAAGAAGCAGGGTATGATGTTAAAATTGTAGGACCTGAAAAAAAGACCTATTATAGCAAACATCAATATCCTGTATTTGCTGATTTATCTATAGATGAAACCGGAGCAGAAGATTTTGTTGGGGTAGTCATTCCGGGTGGGTATGCTCCAGACCACATGAGGCGTTCTCCCAAGATGATAAGTTTTGTTCGAAAGATATTTGAGAAAGATGGCCTGGTTGCCGCAATATGTCATGCTGGCTGGATTCTTATTTCGGCAGGTATCCTAAATGATAAGGATGCCACCTGTTTTTTTTCAATTAAAGATGATTTAATTAATGCCGGCGCCAATTATCTGGATCAGGAGGTAGTAGTAGATCATCATCTGGTAACATCTCGTTCACCCAAGGATCTGCCCGCTTACCTACCTGCTATTCTAAAAGTATTAAATGAATTATAATAATTAAATATTTAGAATAAATACAGGATAGGTAAACAATGCGAAGAATGATATTAATGGTATTACCTTACAGTATTTTATGCCTGCTCACATTACTTATGAGTATAATATGGTGGCCAATTGATGGTGGTTGGGTACAGTTGACTAACTCCTGGGTAGCCCTATTTTTTATATCTTCTTTTTGTGCTATTTTTTTATTTCAGGAAGAAATTTATCATTTTTTCGATCAACATGTTAAAAAAATATTTTTTGCCCCCGGTGGAACGCTGCAAAGACATAGGGATTTACCTGAAATAATTAAAGATGACCAAAAATTTCAAGAAATGATTTCTGGAACAGTTATGGCCTGGATGGAAAAAGTAAACTTTGAAAAAGAAGAGAAAAAATTACAAGAGAACGGTATTTCCCAGTCTCTAGAGCAATATAAGAAGACTAAGAAAGAAAATATCAAGTGGTTATTCCTTTTTGCCGATTGTTTTTTAGTGAAGCAAAGCAAAGATATTTTGTATGAAATATATGAGAGGCATTATCTAACAGAAGAGATCTTTAATGAAATTGCCGAAGATATAATTAGGGATGAGAAGGAATCAGAAGCTATTCTGGAAATATTAAGACATCTTAAATTTATCAAAAGACAGGAAAATGAGATTATTATTACTGAAATAGGCTCAGCTTACTGCAGCTATCTGGAGCAGACAATTTATAAGAAATAGACAATTCTAATACGCTACTTTAAGTCATCTTAATTGCTTATTGTTATACCATGAGAAAGATGAAGAGAAGCTACCTGAAATTTTTTCACCCGAGGTCCAAAACAGGCAGTTATATTGTTTTGGAAATATCCAGTTAAAATATAAGAAAAAAGCCGAATAAAAAGTAACCAAGAAAAGGTTAAACCTCTTTTAGGGGTTCTTAAAGCTGCCGCTATGCGGGTGCGATATTTGTTTTATTATCCCTGATGGAAAAGAGAAATTTAATTATAGCAAGTCTGATTAGTTATTATTCAGACGAAAAAGGAATTTGAGTTTTAATAAAATATGAATATTTTACCGTTTCTACATTTTTTTGCATTTTTGGTTTATTCCTACCTGTTAATATTTTTACTATGGAAAGATACAAAATCATTACTTAATAGAATCTGTGCTGCCTTTCTTGCCTGTTTTGCCCTGTGGAGTTTTATGCTTATTTTTCTGTATATTCCCGGTACCTTAAAAAATACTGTTATACTGTTTGATAATATTGCTTCTATAGGGTGGGTTGGTTTAGACAGTTTCTTTTTATGGTTTGCTCTTATTTTCGCAGAAAAGAAAAAGATATTAGATACAAAGGTATTTTATTTTTTTATTTTTATTCTGCCTTTATTATTAATCTATAAAAAGTGGACTGGTTTTTTAACTGTAGATTATACTGAACAATCCTGGGGGTGGGCAGGTATCTGGTCAGACTCAATATGGCCATATCTTTTCTATTTCTATTATCTTTCTTTTACGGGAATAGGTCTTTATTTAATTTATAATTTTGGTAGAAAAACTAAAGAACCATCCAGAAAAAATCAGGCAAGAATTATTTTTATTACAGCGCTAATTTCCCTTATTCTCAGCACTTTAGCTGAAGTAGTATTGCCGGAATTGGAAATAGTTAAGCTGCCTTCACTGGCAAACGTAATTACTCTCATCTGGGCAAGTGGATTGGTTTACGCTATAGTAAAGTATAAATTTATGGTTATTACCCCGGTTGTTGCGGCTGAGAAGATTATCTCTACCATGACCGATGCTTTGATATTGCTGGACATAGAAGGGAATGTGACTGCTATTAACGAAGCTATGCTGGATTTATCCAGATATCAAGAGAATGAGCTAAAAGGGAAATCAGTTGAGATATTCTTTAGAGAGAAAGATTTTAAAAATACCTTAATGGATAAGGCTATCAAAAAAGAAGCGATTAGAAATTATGAAGTTTCCTTCAAGGCAAAGACAGGGGATAATATTACGGTACTTTTTTCCAGTTCTACTATATCCAATGAAGTTGGAGACCTGATAGGCATTGTTTGTATAGTTAAGGATATCAGCAATCGTAAAAAGGCAGAGAAAATTTTACAACAAAGTCAGGAAGAAGCTACCAGTTTATTTCAGAACAGTCCATTAGCAGGAATATATCATGATGTAGATGGCAATATCTTGAATGTGAATTTTAAGTTCACAAAATTATTCGGTTATTGCCCAGAGGAGGTTATAGGCAGGAACATTAATGAGGGTATGATATTTCCGGGAGAAGAAATCGTCAATGAAAGTAACTATTTAACTCAATTAACATTAGAAGGCAAAGATATTGAGTATGAGACTATCCGCAAAAAGAAGGATGGTACCCTGGTTCCGGTTATCATTACCGTAGCTCCAATCATCAGAAAAGAAGAAAAGAAAACAGTCATTGCTTTTTATCAAGACAGAACCATATATAAAGAGGCTCTAGAAAAAATAACTGAAAGTGAAAAGAAGTATCGCACACTTTTTGATAATATGCCCGTAGCCTACTATCAGTCTGATAACAATGGCAATATGTTAATGATGAATCCTGCGGGTGTTAAGTTACTTGAATTTCAATCACTTGATGAAATAATTGGGAAAAACCTAGCTAGAGACTTATATTATAGACCTGAAGATAGGGAAAAATTTTTAGAGTTATTAGAGAATAAACAGGGGAAAATAAAAGATTATGAAGTTGTATTGAAAAGCAAAAATGGAAAATCTGTGATAGTATCTACTAACAGTCAGTATTATTACAATGAAGCTGGAGATATTGCAGGAGTAGAAGGTATTTTTGTAGACATCACAGAACGAAAACGTAATGAAAAGATACAAGAAGTTTTGAATTATATTGCTAAAACTGCCAATTCATCCATCTCTCTTTCCCGACTTTATCGAATTATCCATCAGCAGTTTGGCACCCTTGTTGATGCAACAAATTTTTATATTGCTTTATTGAATAGGGAAGAAAATAAAGTATATTTTCCTTATAATACCAATAAGAATAAATGTGAATATCAGCCCAGATCTTTTAGTAACTATTCATTGAATACCATGGTTCTTAATACTGGCAAGTCATTTTTGCTAACCTCTGATATGATTAAGGAAGATGTACAATTTCAGAAATATAAAGAATGGTTTGGCAAGTTTCGCAAGGCTTGGTTAGGCGTACCTCTTAAGATTGAAGAAGATACAATTGGTGCCATAGTTGTTCAGAGTTATTCTGATCCAGATTGTTATTCTAGAAAAGATGTTCTGCTATTGGAATTTATTTCTTCCCAAATATCTATTGCAATTAAACGAAAATTAGATGAAGAAGCTCTGCGTAAAAGTCAACAAGAATTTGCCAATCTCTTTCGGAACAATCCGGAGGCAACTGTCTATACCGATGAGAAAGGAAATGTTATTAATGTTAATTCCAGGTTTACTGAACTATTCGGCTATTCTCTTGACGAAATGAAGGGAAATAATATTGACTCTGGCTTAATTCAACCTCTTGACTTAATTGAAGAAGCAAAAGAGCTAACCCAAAAAGCCATAAGTAAAGACTATGTAGGGATTGAAACAGTTCGAAAGAAAAAAGACGGTAGTATAGTCCCAGTTTATATCAGTGCTTCCCCGATAATCGTTAATAATGGCCTCAAGGGTATCATTGCAGTATATTATGATATATCAGAGAGAAAAGAAGCAGAAGAACAATTAAGAAGATTGGTTCGGGTTGATACTTTAACCGGTTGTTATAACAGAAGATATGGTTTGGAGCTACTCGATAGGCAGATAAAATTATCCCATCGTAATCAGTCTCCTCTCTTACTTGCTTTTCTTGATATTGATAATTTTAAGGATATTAATGATAAGTATGGCCATTCAGAAGGAGACATATTATTAAAACAAGTTGCCAGACTATTTGATAAGACATTTAGGGAAGTTGATATCGTCTGCCGTTTAGGAGGAGATGAATTTTTGATAATATTTCCAGACAGTTCTTTAATAGAGGCTCCATTGATAAGGGAACGTCTTAAAAAGAATATTCTACAGTTAAATAGTGAGAGAAAGAAGGAATTTCAGCTAAAAATTAGCATGGGATTTTCCGAATATTTACCTGATAAACCAGAGAGCCTGGATGAATTGATAAGCATTGCTGACCAGAGGATGTATGAGGAGAAAAGAAAAAATAAAAAGAATTAACAATATCATCTTCCTATTTTTATCTAAATCAGCGTTTTCGATATTTTAATATTGTTCTGTTTTAAAAACTCGCTTAAGATGTTATACTGTTCAAGTTTAAAATTAAATTTTATTTGATTAACTATCATTAAGTATTAGGGATCCAAACATTAATTTCATTAACCAATTTAAAACATAATCAATGTCAATTATTGTCAACAAGAGAAGAGGTATGAAGTGCTCAAGAACTTTAGCAAAACATTAGTAGTAAATTTATTAATAACTTTGTTTCTTAATGTATTAGCAACAGTTCTATCTTTACTGATTCAGCATTTTGGGTTTAATGAAGTTAATTTTGTAGTGATATATATATTATCTGTCCTGTTAACATCACGTTACACAAAAGGATATGTTTATGGAATAATAGCCTCAGTGCTTTCTATGTTATCATTTAATTTCTTTTTTACAGAGCCCAAGTATACATTTAATGTGAATGATACTACCTATATTTTTACTTTTATGGTAATTTTACTTGCTGCGATTCTAACGAGTGCCCTGACCAGTAAACTAATATATTCTAAAGAACTCGCAGATAGACGAAAAGAACAGGCACAAACATTATACAGAATAACTAGTTCCCTAACAAAACCAGGAGGCATTATTGATGTTGCTGCAGTTTCAGTAAAATGCTTGGCAGATCTTTTTGGGAGCACTGTAATATTTATAGTAATAAATAATAAAGATAATACCGTACAGGAAATTGCCCCTTCAGTATCTGGATATGGTACTACTATGAGGACATTAAATGCAAGCAAAATTGAAACGATAGTGAAGGAGCATTACTCATTTCCTATTATTGTTCGGGAGAACTACGTAGGCTATGTTTGTTTGCCAATAAGATTAAAAGAAATGAAAAAAGAAAATCAATTTCTTTTAGATTCAGTTATTATGCAGATTACCATTGCGGTACAGAGGGAAATACTTACAGCTGAAAAAGAAGCCGCAAAGGCGGAAACAGAAAGAGAGAGATTTAAAAGTAATCTATTGAGAGCTATTTCTCATGATTTAAGAACGCCACTAACTGGCATTGTTGGGTCAGCAGAAATGCTATTGCAAAACCTAAAAGATGAAGAGAATATAAAACTTGTCCAGGATATATTTGAAGATTCAGGATGGCTAATTCGTTTGGTTGAAAATATTTTGAATTTAACTAGGATTCAAGAGGGTAGATTAGCAATTAATATTCAATCTGAAGCAGTGGAAGAAGTGGTAGCAGAAGCAGTAAATCGTGTTTCCAAATATGCTCCCAATCATAATATTGAAGTTTCTATACCGAACGATGTGGTTTTTGTTCCTATGGATGGCAGATTAATCAGACAGGTTCTGATTAATCTAATTGATAATGCAATAAAACATACAACTCCATCAGAAAATATTAATGTATCTGTTAGATTAGTGAATAAAAGAGTCTGTTTTGAAGTTTCTGATAGAGGCACTGGAATAAACCCGGAAGATTTGCCAAAAATTTTCGATATGTTTTTTATAGCACCTAATTACCATACAGATGCAAAGCCCGGAATTGGTTTAGGACTATCAATTTGCAAGGCAATTATTGACTTTCATGAAGGTGAAATTATGGCTGAAAATAATAGAGAGAAAGGTGCTACATTCCGATTTTTTCTTAATATTTAGGGGGATAATTAGCGTGGAAATGCTATTTTTAATAGTTGAAGATGATAAGCAAATACGTAAATTTATAAACTTCTCTCTTAGGTCACAGGATTATAATTGCATAGAGGCAGCAACAGGCAAAGAAGCAATGAAGTTTATATCTACCAAAGATCCTGCAGCTATTATCCTGGATTTGGGGTTACCTGATATGGATGGAATAGATATCATAAAACAGGTACGTGAGTTTTCCAATATTCCGATTGTTGTTGTATCAGCACGTGATCAGGATAACGAAAAGGTTGAAGCATTGGATGCCGGGGCTGACGATTATCTTACAAAACCGTTTAGTATTAATGAGTTGCTGGCACGCATTCGAGTAGTTTTACGTCATAGTAGCAGTAATAAGAGAGAAGAAGCGTCCGTTGTCTACAAAGTTGCTGATTTGGAAATTAATTTGGAAAAACATAAAGTAACGATAGAAGGTCAGGAGATACATTTCACACCGATGGAATACAGTGTTCTGACTTTGCTAATGAGAAATTCTGGTAAAGTATTGACCCATAAATATATATTAAAGAAAGTGTGGGGTAGTTATTTAGATAGTGATGTACAATCACTGCGAGTATTTATGGCTAATATAAGACGGAAACTCGAGAAAAACCCTGCAAAGCCCAGATATGTTTTTACGGAAGTCGGAATAGGATACCGATTCACTGAAGAGTAATGCTATAATATTTTAGGTTTTATAGATAGTTAAATTGTGAACTGCATTTAGCAATATTTATACAATCTTTATATGAATAACCAAATATTTATACCTTCTTTATAAGATCCTCGATATAATGCTGAGGTGTGAAAACAAAAAAATCGAGGTATTTATCTTATAAATGAATTTTAAAGTAGTTGGGAACATGTTAGGTAAATTGTTGATGTATTTAAGTGCATTAATGATTTTTCCTCTCTTATTTGCCTTTTACTATAATGAGAAAAGCTCAGTCAACGCTTTTATATGGTCTATTATTGTTACTTTTTTAATTGGCTTTACCTTACATAAAATATGTCCATTTAAAAACTCTATAGGTAATAAAGAAAGCTATCTGATTGCTACTCTTGGCTGGGTATTTGTTTCAGGATTCAGTACTCTTCCCTTTCTTTTTAGTAAAACCATTCCTAATTTTCTTGACGCATATTTTGAATGCATGTCTGGATATACCGCAACAGGAGCTACTATTTTAACCGAGATTGAATCCAACCCACTTTCTATTTTGCTCTGGCGAAATGAAACTCAATGGATTGGAGGGATGGGGATTATTCTCTTAGTTGTGGCTTTATTGCCCATGCTTGGAGTGGGTGGAATGAGATTGGTCAAATCTGAATTTCCGGGATTTGAACTTGATAAAATAAAACCAAGAATAGTTGAAACGGCTAAAACCATATGGTTAATCTATATTTTTATTACTCTGGGAGAAATCATATGTTTGTATTTATTTGGCATGCCTTTATTTGATTCTATAATAAACACATTTGGCACTGTTCCTACAGGAGGATTTAACCATAAAAATATCAGTATTGCTTATTATGATAATGTTGTTTTTGAAGTCATAATTATTATATTTATGTTTATCTCAGCTGTTAATTTTAGTCTGCATTATAAATTTTTTCACGGAGATAGAAAAATATATCTTAAAAATCAGGAATTTACATTTTTTGTCTCTATAGTCTTAATTTCAACTTTATTAATAGCTTTAGAACTTAGATTTTCTATTTATGATTCTCTGCTTAGTGCTTTAAGGTATGCTTCTTTCCAGGTTGTTTCGATAGTTACAACAACTGGATTTGTAAATACAGATTATGGTATTTGGCCTCATTTTTCACAATTAGTATTGGTCTTATTGATGTTTCTGGGGGGTTGTGTCGGGTCTACTGCCGGAGCCATCAAAAGTGTCAGAATGTTGCTACTTCTAAAACAATTAAAACAGAGTTTTGATAAATTATTGCACCCAAATGCGATTATTCCCATTCGATTAGGGGGGAAAGTAATTTCTGATGATATCATGCAAAGTATTAGATCTTTTTTCCTTCTTTATATTTTTGTTTTTATTATAGGGGTATTTACTATTACTGCAACAGGATTAGATATTCCCACTGCAATAGGGGCTGTCGCTGCTACCCTGGGAGGCGTAGGCCCTGGTGTCGGATTAGTTGGCCCTGCAGAGAACTATGCTTTTATTTCGTCTATTGGTAAGATTACATTGATTATCTGTATGCTTTTAGGACGCTTGGAAATTTATACTGTTTTAGTATTGCTTGTGCCGGAATTTTGGAAAAAATAACAATTTCGGATATATTATTTTTACCCCTGGTTAACTAACTTCTTCCACAGTTAATGAAATTACAATCTACACTGTTTTATTATCAAAAAATCTAATCGAAGGCTAAAATATACTTCAAGTTGTAGAATACTCGAAACTGCTTTGAGGTTTTTGATTATAGCCGATAGAATATTGTAGTAAGTTAATGAATGATAAAGAAGCTACAATGTTGAAAATGTATTGACATGACTGCAATCATCATATTGACAAAACATTAAAAAGGGTATAAAATGCCCTCGATAGTATGAGCATATTGATTGTAACAAAGGGGATGATTGTGGATAAAGTAATCCATTTTTATTTATACCCAAAACCAAACAGTTTAAAAATATATATAGACTGTATTGCCTTATACATTAAAAAATATTTTTAAATAATTATAATGATGAGAAACTTGAAAAGAGTTTCTCATTTTTACTTTAATAAGGATTTCTCATCCAGCACAAAATCTGAGATTAAAATTGAAACGTTATAAATATTAAGGTGTAAAGATTGTGAAAGTTATTATTAGGCAGGGTAGATAGCCAAATTACCCAGAAACTTTCGGCAGAAAATCATAATGTAACTATAAATGATAAGGTAATTATATTTACAAAAGAACAGAAATAAAAAAATTCGAACAACTTTTTTAAGATCGGAGGAAGTAATAAATATATATGAAGTATAAAGTTGTTCTCAATACTTTAGGCAGTCTAATATTTTTTTTGGGTATTAGTATGGTATTTCCATTGTTTTATGCCATTTACTATCAAGAAAATCATATCATCTATGCTTTTGTTTCCTCAATTATAGTCACAACCTTATCCGGATTATTTCTCCTACACGCCTTTACACCTGAAAATGGTATAGGTCGAAAGGAAGGATTTGCAATTGCTACACTGGGATGGGTTCTGGCTGCTGGTTTTGGCACTTTGCCGTTTCTCTTTAGTGGAACTTTCACTAATTTTATTGATGCTTATTTTGAATCAATGTCAGGTTTTACCACCACAGGGGCAACTGTTTTAAGCTCTATTGAAGGTAATCCCCTGTCTGTTCTTTTCTGGAGAGATCAAATACAATGGATGGGTGGAATGGGAATTATCGTTCTGGTCATAGCTATCTTGCCGGCTCTGGGAGTAGGGGGAATGCAGTTATTTAGATCAGAAGTGCCCGGACCTGAACCTGATAAGTTAAAACCACGCATTAAAGAAACTGCAAAATTATTGTATCTAGTTTATATTATTATTTCAGTTCTTCAAGTTGTTTGTCTATATATTACAGGAATGTCCCTGTATGATGCTCTTACTCATATGTTTGGCACAATGTGTACAGGTGGTTTCACTCCAAAGAACCTTAGCGTCGGTCACTATAACAATCCTACTTATGATCTTATTATCATTATTTTTATGTTTATTGCCGGTGCTAATTTTACGTTACACTACAAAGTATTACATGGTGACTTGAAAAGTTTACTGAAAGATAGAGAATTTCTCTTTTATACGGGTATTATTCTTCTTTCAACTCTAATAATCGCAACACAGTTACGTATCTATGTTTACAACAGTATATTTTCAGCAATTCGTTATGCATCTTTCCAAGTTGTTTCGATTACAACTACAACAGGGTTTGTCACGGCTGATTACGACCAATGGCCAGACTTATCTAAAAATATTTTATTAGTATTAATGTTTATCGGTGGTTGTGCCGGTTCTACCGGTGGAGCTATTAAAAATATACGTATTTTAATTCTTTTAAAGAAGGCAAGCCGTGAATTTCAAAAAATTCTCCATCCCCATGCTATTACACCCATACATGTGGGAGATAAAAAAATCTCTGATGAAGTAGTTAATAATATTACTTCTTTTTTTATGCTGTATATGATTATATTTGTTATTTGTACTCTGATTATGACCTCGCTGGGCTTAGATATGACCAGTGCATTATCATCAGTAGCCGCAACTTTAGGTAATGTTGGTCCTGGTCTTGGATTAGTGGGTCCCTCACAAAATTATGCTTTTATTCCTGATATCGGGAAAATAATTTTAAGCATTTGTATGCTTTTGGGTCGATTAGAAATATATACGGTATTAATTCTAGTTGTGCCTGAATTCTGGAAAAAATAGTTATTATATCCTAAATTCTAATTTATAAGCTCTAAAATTATCTAAAGCTTTTTAAATCTATGATTAGAAAAATTCACAGCAAATAAAAAATCTGGTATTATTGAATATAAGTACAGCGAAAATTATTTGATCTATATTTGATGTAAGAACTTTGTGGATTTGTTCAAAAAAACTACAAAAGGAGCAAGGAATGAAATATAATATATTAGGGGACTCAGGAATTAAGATAAGCGAATTATGTTTTGGTGTTTTACCGATGGGCCCGCTTCAGGCTGACATGCCAGCAAAAGAGGGAGCTAAAGTTATTCGACAAGGCTTAAATTCCGGTATTAATTTTTTGGATACTGCGCAGGCATATAAGACTTATTCTCATATCAAGGAAGCTTTAAAAGATTATTCAGGAGAAGTAGTGATAGCCAGTAAATCACATGCTACTGGTTATGATGAAATGAAAAAAGCAGTATTTGAGGCTTGCAGTGAAATGAATCGTGATTATATTGACATCTTTCATTTGCATGCTCCAAGAGAAGATAAAAATGTTTTTAAGAAAAGAGAAGAAGCTTTTTCATGTCTCATAGATTTAAAAAAGGAAGGAGTTATCAGGGCAATTGGTATCTCAACCCATGCGGTAGAAGTGGTAGAAAAATCTGCAGACGTCAAGGAAATAGATATAGTCTTTCCCATTATCAATAAAGTGGGATTAGGAATTATAGGTGGAACTCCGGAGGATATGCTTGAAGCCATCAAAAAAGCACACCAAGCCGGGAAAGGTCTTTATGCAATGAAGGCACTTGCCGGTGGCTATTTAATAAAACAGATAGAAGAGTCAATCAATTATGTTAGAGAAATTAAGGAAATCGATTCCACAGCAGTTGGCATGATTAGCTCTAGTGAATTGACGATGAATCTTAAAATTTTTGAAAACAAGAAATTGAATCAGGAAGAACTGGACCAAACAAAAGTTCAAAGAAAAAGGCTTTTTATTTCTAGTTTCTGTGAAGGTTGCGGAACCTGTGTTGAGGCATGTCCTAACGGTGCCCTATCTATTAGGAATGGTAAGGCTTGTGTAGACCATAACTTGTGTATTACCTGTGGTTATTGTGTGCCCCACTGTCCTGTTTTTGCTCTTAGGATTGTCTAGTTAGAGGAGTAAATTATAAATTAAGAATCGAAAGAAAAAGAGCTAAAAAAGTAGAAAAAGGTTAAACCTCTTTTAGGTGTTCTAAAGCCAAACGCTACGCGGGCATGATATTTACTATGGGGTTAATAGCTTAAGTTTTTTGGGCAAGATTTTTATATGGTATTTTTTCTGTGGTATGAGTATTTCACCGGCAACTTGGGCAGTAATAGGTTCAGAAGCTTCTATTAATATATCTTTCCCGCGGAAAAAACTGACTTCCGGCACATCTTTGTGAGTGCCTTTTATTGCTTTTGGTAAAAGCCATAAACAACGTGTCCTGGTCATTTTTTGAATAATCCAAATATCCAAAAGACCATCATCTATTTTTGCGTCAGGGGCAATATTAAATTTACCTCCTTCCACCCTTCCATTACCTATCGCCAAAAATAAAATTTCTTTTTCAATTACCTGATTATCAATAGTAATTTTTAACTGGAAAGAAGGGATAGGAGATAATAATTTTCTAATAGCAGCAAAAACATAAACATATGCACTCAATGATGTCCAGTTAGAATGATTTGTTTTTATCTGGTTTGACAATGCGGTTATTTCAGCATCAAATCCTATACCGCAGACATTTGCAAAGTATGTATGCTCATTAATTAACCCTAAATCTATTTTTTTTGTTTTGCCTTCTTTTATTACCTGGCAAGCCTGGTAGATATCGTTAGGTATGGAAGTGCTTTTGATAAAGTCATTCCCCCAG
>CAZAJW010000106.1:0-2012 GCA_964485485.1 uncultured Atribacterota bacterium
AGCTCTTATCCGGATAGTTGGAAAATTTAAAAATAAAGTTACCTAAGATGACAAGTCTTTTATTTTTGCTCAGTTAACTATTTCTTATCCTCTTTGTACTTTTAGATAAAATATATATTGAATTAAAGAAGTTAAAAACATCATAAAGCCTAAAAGAAACCAGCTTAGATTATATGCACCTTTGAGATCTGCAATATAACCAACAACAGGAGGCATAAACATTGCACCCAATCGCATAAAAAGCAAAGAGAATCCCGTAGCAATGCCAACATCATTCTCACATACTGTTTCGGCTGCACCTGCTAAATAGAGACCAGTCCAACCTCTCCCGGAAAAACCAATAAAAAATGATAATAAAAAAAGCAAACCAACAGGAGGTCGATTCTGCCCAAAAAGAAAACATAACACTAATGATAATGACAAAAAAATAAGTCCTATATATAAAAAAGTTTTTCTTTTATTAGCTTTAAATAATTTATCGCAAACGAGACCCCATCCCACTCTACCGAAAAAGCTCCCAAATTGAACAAATGCAAATCCTATCCCTGCTACATGCTCAATTAAATCATAATCTAAGTATAAAAAAAGAGTGAAATGGGCAGCAATTGAAGCACTCGTCGCTCCCAGGAAAAAACCGAAGATTGAAATACTTAGTAACTCAATATTATGAACTAAATGATTGATACTTTTCAATAAAGAAATGCTATTTAATTCGATCTCTTTAGAATTACCATTTTTTATTTTTTTGTCTTGGTAAAAATATAAAATAAAGAAAGCACATGATATAGCTAGTGCACTTGGGAAAAAAATTGCTTTTCTCCATCCAATCAACCCTGCCAAGAACGGCAGTATAACGGCACCTAATATTCCTCCCGTAGGTAATGCAGCACTTAAAATACCTAAAGCTGTGCCCCTTGATTCTCGAGCAAACCATCCAATAATGCTTTTAGTGGCTGAAGGTATGTTAATACTTACTGCAAAGCCAGTAAAGGTAGATATTATTAATATTAGAGTAAAATTAGGAAGAATTGAGTGCAAAAGAAAAAATATTCCAGTGAATAGCATTCCAAAACCTAATCCCCATTTAGATCCTTTGAGATCAACCAAGCGACCTGCGAATATGGCAAAGATAGCAGAAGAAAAGAAAAAAAATGTAGAGTGCAGTCCTAGCTGTGATCTACTCAAATCAAAGTCTCTTTGCAAAAAAGGGAAAATTGCAGAGAAACCATCTCTATAAATACCTGTAACTACAGTAGTTAAAGATATAATAATTAATTTGGACCAATCAAAATTATCTATATTTTCATTCTTATTAGTATTGATGTTTATTGACATTTATACCTAATTACTTAAATCATCTTCAAAATAGAGCTTTCAGATATTATTCTGCAATTTTCTTTTAACTGCATCATTTGCTTCCTGTAAAGAATTAAAACCATATTTTGTAATAATGTTTAACTGAATTTGTCTGCTTATATTTATATTATTTTTGACCATTTTTTGAATAAAATTGTAATAAAGCCAAAGTGTGTTGGATGAATATGTAGAGAATTCCGCTTTAAGATATGTTTCAAAAGAAGTTGAGGATAAAGAATCATCTGAGGAAAATACAGCTCTAGAAATAGAGGATAAAAAAGGATATTCCAATCGGAATTCTTTTTCCCATTCTAAGAAAATAGGAATAATTTCTTCTATATATTTCTGAGATACTGAATCAATTTCTACTAATGAATTTTTTATTTCTTCATACTCTAAAGGAGCAGTAGATTCCATCATTCGTGCATATTTATCAGTCATAAGATTTCTACCTTGTCTCTCAGCTACTGCCAAATCATGAAAATAACTCTCCAATATTTTGATAGGAAGGCTTTCAAATTGGCTAGAACGCATAATTGTAAAGGTTTTGTGGTCTTCTTGACAAAGGGCTTTTCCTCCTTTATTTTGAACATTGATAAACATCTTCCATTCTTTAAAAAGTATTTCCTTGATAATATCTTCTTTCATTTTTGTAC
>CAZAJW010000107.1:0-1704 GCA_964485485.1 uncultured Atribacterota bacterium
CCTGTACTTAAGGATACTTCATCCTCATACTCAAAAACAATAATTACCGGGGAAGGTATACTCTTATGGATAATATCAGAGATTCTATCCTTATTCTTACCAGAGCGAAGCTCCACTCCCATAATCTGGACTTCGCTATAATCAAATTCATTAGTAACAAGTGCAGGTATATTAGTATTTTCCTCCTTCAGGGCAAATACCCAATTTATGCTTTCAATATCATCAGTTATAACATCTCTCTGGCTTTTTGTTAGGCTTGTATTTTTAAAAAAAGCATTCTTGAAGACTTTCTTATCAACCCTGGCCTTTTCAGGAAAATCTAATTTTTCTATAAAGTCGCTAATCTTCATCTAATTTATAATCAGAAATGATATAAGCTCAAAATCATCTTTGCCAAAATAGTTATTATCAAAAATGGTGGTACTTCCTTTTGAAAAAAGGCTGTCCAGGCCTTTCTCTTCCTTCTTACCGATAATACTGGATATGGCATTTTTAAGCAGTATGGAATAATGATCCATTTTCCTGCCGTCGCCGGTCTCTTCATTAAATATATCTACTAACTCTTTTAAAACTTCTTTTTTCCCATGGCACAATTTTTTATAAATATCCAATATTTTTTTTGTTGATGAATAATTAAATAATGCCTCGCCATCATTATTAATATAAACAAGGTAAAAAGGATATAATGCATTATGCTCATCGGGAGCCACTTTCTTACTCATATGCCTTAAGCAGAATATAACACCTTTCGGGGTATCAATTGCACCATCTCCGGTTATTGAATACATGCCCAGAGCTGATTTTTCAAGCAACTTCTTATTTTCTTTCATATATTCTACAAGGTCCATCCTGAAATCATTAAAAGTAAGATCTGTTATGGATATTCCGCCTGTTACCTCTTCCAGGTCTACCACTTCTTTTTGTAATTGTTTTAATTGTATCTTTCTATACTCAAGGTCAGTTATCATTCTGTCTTCATCTATTATATTTTCATCACCTGTCGCAGACACGTCAACCAGCACCATTTTGCCGGTTACACGGGCCTCGAGGTTAATATATTCATCCAATTCCATATTGGGCCAGAAATTAACAAGCTGCACATATTGGTTTGTAGAGCCAATCCTGTCAATTCGGCCAAATCTCTGTATGATTCGTACAGGATTCCAATGAATGTCATAATTTACACAATAATCGCAGTCCTGAAGATTCTGGCCTTCAGAAATACAATCAGTCCCGATCAGGATATCAATTGCAATACCATCATCCTTATATACGCTTAATTTTTCTTTGGATATCGGAGAAAAATATGTGAGGATCCGGTTAAAGTCTTTTTTCTTGAAAGGAGCAGTTGTCTTGTTATCTCCTGAGCCTGTCACTATTGCACAGTTCAGGCCATGTTTTTCCTTTATCCATCCGGAAAGATTTTCATATAGATAATTAGCGGTATCGGCAAAAGCAGAATATATGACTATCTTCTTATTGCCCTCATTTACCGGATTATTTAATTTATTATCAATTACTACTTTCAAATGGTTTATTTTTGCATCTCTATCGGGTGTTACTTGATTTGCTTCTTTTAATAATACTGTAAATATCTGTTTATCAATTTCCAGATCCTGTTTCCATTTAACAAGGTCGATATCCTGAAACAATACCTTTACCTTGCTTCCAATAAGCTGGTCCGCCAGTTCTTCATCTTCAATA
>CAZAJW010000108.1:0-5100 GCA_964485485.1 uncultured Atribacterota bacterium
TTTCTTAGATCTCTCAAAGTTATCTGAATGTTTAGGAGAAACTCTGATTGCAAAGTTTATAACTTTATTAAAACAATACGGAGTTTACCGATTGCTTACTTAAATGATTGGTAACTACTCAGGTACCTATTGAGATATAAATGTAAGAAGAAAAAATAAGAATCGTAATATTTTGCGTTAACTCAATTTCCTTGAAGTGAGGGTGATTTTTGGGATTTGATTTCATTTAGATGATTCTTGTCGAGGTTCAAATTTAAAATCCTTTTTTTAGTCAAAATTTGTTGATAACCTGTATGTTAGGTGTTTATAAAGAGTTGCCAAAAAATTTGCATAGCTGTGTTGATTGTATCGATCTTTGGATAAAGCAAAGGAGTTATGGTCTCGAAAGAGGAATTAAGAAAGCTAAGCAAAGAACAACTGGTCGATTTAGTATATGATCTTTTGATCAAGGTCGACGCCCTGACCGCTCAGGTTCATATACTCCAGGCCGAGGTAAACAGGCTCAAAACTCCTAAAAACAGTGGGAACAGTTCACTTCCCCCATCTCAGGATATGTTCCGTAATAAGAACCAAAGCCTTCGAAAGAAAAGCAATAAAAAACCAGGCGGACAACCAGGACACAAAGGAGAGACACTACAGATGTCACCTGAACCGGACGGGATTATAGAACACAGACCCGATAGAATCTGTCCGCGATGCGGCAAGGTTTATACTGAAGAATCGTATGAATTGATTGGCAAAAGACAAGTTATTGATATACCAGTGATTAAAGCCAGTATTATTGAACACCGTATTTTTCAATCAGTCTGTAGCTGCGGACATGTCACTACCGGTGAATATCCAGCCGGGGTAACAGCCCCTGTACAATACGGGAATAATCTGATTTCCCTGACAGCTTATTTAAGTTCCCGGCAATATATCCCTTACAATCGATTGTCTGAACTAATAAAGAGCATAACCAATGTTTCCATGAGCGAGGGTACCGTATATAACCTGCTGAACAAGGCTGCCAATATGGTTCTTCCAATATATAAAGGCATAAAAAAGGAGATTTCAAATGCCATTACAATTGGTGGAGATGAAACCGGTGTTAAGGTTAAAAAGAACAAATTCTGGGCATGGACGTGGCAGAACAAGCATGCAACGTATATCACAATTGCCCCAGGCAGGGGGTTTGCAACGGTTCTGGATACTTTCCCTGACGGATTACCACAAGCAACATTAGTAAGCGACTCATGGGCAGCACAGTTAAAAACTCCGGTCAGAAGGCACCAGCTGTGTCTGGCGCATCTACTGAGAGAACTGAACTTTCTCCAGGATCTATACCCCATCAAATGGGTGACTGATATGAAAGATGTATTGTCAAGGGCAATCAACCTGAAAAACCGAATGACCCCCGAGCAGTATGATCAGCCTTTTAAAGAAAGGAGTGAGTTGCTTAGTGAATTTAATCGGTTGATAAGCCAGGACCTGCCCGGAAAGTATACAAAGATATTCCCCTTTCAAAAGAGACTAAGGAAACGAAAAAATCAGGTATTCAATTTTCTGTTTTATCCGGATGTTCCATATGATAATAATTCTTCGGAACGAGCAATCCGGAATCTGAAAGTAAAGCAAAAAGTTTCCGGAGGGTTTCGTTCTGATCGCGGAGCAGAAATATTTGCAATATTGCGGTCTGTTGTTGATACGATAATCAAGAAAGGTGGGAATCCATCAGAATCAATCCGGTTCGCCATAAATGTTGCTACAAACAAAAATGTATTTTCTCCCTATAAAAAGTATTAATCCTTTAGACCTGAGTAGTTACGCATTTAGAAATGCTTCATTAATTGAACTTTTCCCAAAATCAAAATGATATTTTACAGAAATAGAATCTTTAAAGATCCTAAATATGTTATCATTGAATATGTCAGTGTATAATAGTTCATTATTATAATAATCTGTGGGTTTATATAGACTTAAATTTTTATCCTTTGAGAATGGTGGTATTTTCATTAGTTTTTTAATCACATTTCCATTATTGTCAACAATTGATATGTTGTGACTTGAAAATTTTGAACTTTTGTTTTCATTTAGCATGCAGAAATGATTTGTGTCAATTTTTCCAAACCTTTCAGCCATTGTTTTTGTTGAAAATTCGTTTAGGAAATCCCCAGTCTTAGAAAAAAACATAATTTTCCCTGAAAAACCATCCAGAAGGACAATTTTATCGTATAACAAAAAGAAATCCGTTGGTCTTGTAAATTCTCCCGGACCTTTCCCAATATTTGATATCTTTATAACAAAATCTCCTGATTTAGTATATTTAAAGAGTGCCATTGATTTTCTTTCATCTAAAATGTATAAATAATCTTCATCACATAGAATCTTAGAAATAGAACCAATAAGATAATCTTTATTTGTTTGAAGTTTAATAACTTCAATGCTATCTATTAAATTAAATAGAGAGTCACATTCTTTTTTGTCTTTCTCGAAATGAAATGAAATTATATTAAGGGGGACACCATAATCAATTGATGAATCATTTTGTTCCTTGCAAGAACAAAATAGCAATAAAAATATAGCGATTATAAACTTGATTAAATCCATGTCTTGAAAAATTAGAAAAAATATAAGAAAAGGGAACACTAAAAGTGATATAAAACTAAAACAGGATTATCATTTATATTAACCTCATCAATATATGCCCAATCTTTATTATCTAATTTAATATTTACAATATCAAGGGCAGGAAAAGCACTAATTAACCCACTATTAAATGACCATTTTGGATAAAATGGCAAGCCTGTAATATCATCTGCTATTTGACCACACTGTACCTTACGTTTATCTATATCCACCCAGAAAAAATACCTTTTAAAGTTGTCAAAAAAGTCAGCAATAAACCAATTTTCAACAATAAAGTAATTATACTTAAATAAATACTTGAAATTCTTTCCGAAAATATTTGAATTATTAATGTTGATATCTTTAGGGATATTTTTATCTCCAAAATCAATCGTAAGATTTACATTTCTATTATTTAAATCTATTAAAAATACCGTATTATCAAAATATCTTGAATAAGAAAGAAGTGAGTCAGTTCTACAAAATGCATTAACCCCACTCCAGTTATACTTGCCTGGCTCAGGAAGATTACCGATAGATTTTAAACTTCTACCATTATTGTTTAATATCACAAAATACGGAGTTCCACTTTTTGAAGTATATTCACATTTAAGTATTATTTTATCTTTGAATAGTTTAAACTGAGAAGCATAACCTGGAACTTCTATATTCTTAATAAACTCAAATTTCTCATTATAACAAAGAATTTTCTTTCCTGTATAATCTAAAATATAGATTTTATTATCGAATATGTCAAAATCAACAGCTTTTATATATTCTCCAGGTCCATGACCTAATTTATTCATTTTATTTATATAATCTCCTTCTTTATTAAAAAGAAACAATGTAGAAGTGTTTATATCAAATACGTAAATGCGATTTCTATTAACAATTACTCTGGAGATATCACCAATTAAACAATGGGTAGTTGTTTGTAATTTGACCAACTCAACATTTTGAATAAATTCAGAAAGATTATATTGCTTATACTCCTTTAATTCTATTAAATAGCTTTCATTTTGTTGTATCGAGCAACCGAAGACATAAAAAAGCAATAAAATATGTTTTAATTTTATCATTACAATTAATTTGGAATTTTATATTCCTGTAAGTAAGAAGAAACCCAAGCAAATGATACTACTTTTTTATCATTTATACAGAAAATATTATCACCAGTGTGCTGGTTGAAGTAATAATAATGGATTGAAATAATATTAAAATCATTGTCTAATTTTACCTTTGCTAAACCCATTTTTTTTAAATCCAGATCTTGAAAGCACAAATAAAGGATTTTATTTGATACATAAGCATCAATAAATAAAGGGGGATTATTATTATCATTTACCCACTTTTCCCATTCTTTAATCGTTTTTTCTGGTAATGGTATTTCCAATTCATCAATTATTTTTTTTTCCTCCAGAGAGAAGATTTTAACTTTTTTTGATGAAGATAAAATTCCAATTGAATATTTATTTTTGAATTTTACATATGTTATTATTTCACGTGTTGGATTTAATTTAAAATTGTGAATAACTACACTTTGCTTTGTTTCACTATCATAACTTACAACATCACAATAATCTTTACCTAATGAGTTTAAAATAAAAATATTATCATCGTCTGCATAAAAATCTCCCAATGGAACATGCATTTCACTTGTAAACTTAATTCTTTCAACAAAATCCATAGATTTTCTATCATACGTATCTATCAAATTCAAGGAATAATCTGAAATAAAAATATGCTCATCTGTCACATATACAGAAACAATACCATCATATTCATGTGGCCCTCTTCCTTTTTTCCCAATTTGTTTTATCAACATATAATTTTTATCAAAGACAAAAACACTTCCAATTTCAGGATCCACAATAAAATAATTTCCATCATGATAGTGAATGTCATTAATACGGTTAATATAAATGCCTTTATCATATCGATCTGTAATTTCCTTTACAAAAACTAAATCATTAACAGAATTAATTTTATCCCTTTGACATGATGCTGTCAGCAAAAGGCAATCAATCAAAATTGGGAAAATATAATTATGTAAGAATCTCATAAAGAACAATATATCATATTATAACCAATGCCATAATAAGGGTCACGACAATAAGCCATTCCCCCTGGATTTGACCAACATTGATCACCAGGAATACAAGTAGTACATATAAGACCAATCGGTTCAGGACACCAAAGACAACAAAATGTTCCACCCTCTTGATCAGCCAAAGCCAATAAAGTTAATTCTATATAAAAAGAAAATTTCAATTTAGACATTGTCTATCAATATTTCATCATCATTACTACAGGATTGTCATTTTCATTCAAATTCTTGCACAATCGTACAAATGGATTTTTTCTTGATAATTCACAAAGCATAGAATCGGAAAAGCATCCAAATTCGTTTTTATAATAAGTCAGTATCTCCCATGAATCTATCAGACAATAAATATTTTTTTCATCACCTGTGATCCGATAGGGGAAAAATCC
>CAZAJW010000109.1:0-10644 GCA_964485485.1 uncultured Atribacterota bacterium
TATTAATTCTTTGATCTATCACCGCCTTTCTTCTCTTGTATATTTTTAATATTTACATAACATACAAGAATTTATTATAAATAATTCAAAAGCAAACCCCTTTTTATAATATATTTACTAATTTTTAATGTCAAATATTTGTCCATTTTTCTGTTGACTGATTACTTTTTAAAATTGCCTCAACAAAAGAAAGTGCTGTTATTCCCTCTTTTATACCGGGGAAATCCCAACCACTTTTCCCCCCGGGACACGGATATTGCTTATTTCTTAAACAATATATAGCTTTAAAGACTGCAGAATATATATTTGCAAATGCACAGATAAAACCTTCCGGGTGACCCGGTGGAAAGTTCGATGCCTGTAATGCATCTTTACACAAGGCAGAAATGCCTTTTTTAAAGATGGTGCTGGTACCGTCTGAGTTCATCATTTCTAGCACTTCTGGAAATTCCTGGTCCCACGATATACTAGCCTTATCTCCGTAAATCTTTATTCGCAGAGCATTTCCTTCTCCAGTTGAAACTTGAGACGCATGAAGCAAACCACTGACCATATTATCAAACTTAATAAGTACAGTACCGTTATCATCAAGCTGATTCCCTGGTATTGCAGAATTAAGATCTGCGCATACCTTCTGCGGAGTCAAACTGGTAATGGTCTGAACAAGATTTAGGGCATGAATCCCGATATCTATCATGGTACAGGATGGGCCGGAAATAGCAGGGTTAAGATGCCATGTTTTAAATGCCTGAGGATAATTAAGAAGTGGAGAAAGCCATCCCTGGTTATAACTAACAATAATATTGATAATTCTCCCAAGCTTACCTGAGCGAACAAGATGTCTGGCCTGCTTAATCATAGGATAGCCGGTATAGCCATGGGTTAAGGCAAAAACCATTCCTGTTTTTTGCTTAGTGTTCTTTATTTGCAGGGCTTCAGCGAGAGAAATTGCCATTGGCTTATCTGAGATAACATGGAATCCATTTTCCAAAAATGCTTTTATCATGCTGTAATGAAAGGCATTGGGAGTCGCTATTATTACAAAATCAATTCTCTTTTCAGGTGGAAGTCTGTTTTCACTTTCAATCATCCGGGCATAATCACAATAAATTCTATCTCTCTCTATTCCTAATTCCAAACCACGCTGCAGACATTCATCAGGGTTGTTTGAAAATACACCCGCCTTTATTTCTGCTTTGTTGTAAAATATTGCTGCTACTCTATGTACAAAACCGATAAAAGAAGTTTTTCCTGCTCCAATTATTCCTCCAAATAGCTTATCCATCCCAATCCTCCTTAGATAAAACTATTCATATCTAATAATTTCACAAATTTATCTTGTGATTCTGCACCTGAAATAATTCCTGTGAATATAGCTTCTTTTCCCACTCTACTGTTTGATTTTCCCGACCATAAGCAGTATTTTCTTTGATACCTCCTTAAAGTAACCGGTATCTTATTTATTTATTTGTATATCTTGCTCCCACAAAATTAACCAGGGCAACAAGAGTAGTAGATATAACAATCATTATGATGCCTAGTGCTGAAAGTCTTCCCCAGAGACCATCATTAGCAAAACGAAGAATCTGAACAGCCAATACCTCAGTTCCCGGACGGGACAGAACGACCGAGAGGGTCAATTCACGTAAAAACATGGTAGCCATAAGAATCCAGGCCGAGACAATACCCGGAATAAGCAAGGGGACAATAATTCTCCACATAGTGGTCAGGGGGCGGGCTCCACAAACCATAGAAGATTCCTCAAGATGTTTATGTATCTGCACAAAAGCACTGCTTAAGGGGCGAATACCATAGGGAAGATAAGTAGCAATATACCCGATGAGCAAAGCCAGGATAGTTGCATAAATAGGGGTACGGACAAAAAACCACATAAATCCTACTCCAATAACAATACCTGGAAAAGAAAAAGATAAAAAACTTAATGACTCAAGAAAACCGGATGCCTTTGTTCTTACCTTAACAATAGTATAAGCTACAAAAATTGATAAAATCACCCCTAAGGTAGCCCCAAAAATACCGAGGAACAGACTATTCTTTAATGACAAGAGAGAAATTGGGTCATTAATAACCGTAGTCCAGTGTTTCAAATTCATCATAGAAAAAGCCCTGGCACTGGGAACCATAGAATAAGGCACCAATGAAGTATATATCAACACTAATACTGGAAGCACTATCAGAATAAACAATAGAAATCCTAAAATGAAAAAAAGAGGTATTTTTGCTTTCTTGAGCTCAATTACTGTCGGACGATAACCACGGCTGGAAATTGTAACATACTTTTCACTTTCTGAAGTTAAATATCGATATAGATAAATAAGCGTTACAGAGGTAACTAAAACACTCATACCGATAGCTGCAGCCTTACCGTAATCTACTGCAAATCCTATAGATATTGTTCGGTAAATATGTGTTGCCAGGACATAAATCCTGCCAGGCATACCAATAACAGAAGGAACGGCAAAAGAAGCCATACAACGTACAATACAGAGAATAAAAGAAGCAAGAATAGCAGGCCTGAGAACCGGTAAAGTTATCCGAAATAAAGTTTGACCGGTATTTGCTCCAAATACTCGGGAAGATTCTTCCAGGTTTACATCGAAAGAAGCCATAGCCGGCGCAATTATAAGATAAGCTATGGGCATATCCAGCAATCCTTCAACCATTATCATTCCCCAGAGAGAATAAATATTAAGAGGAGAGCTTTCCAGTGAAAATAACTGTTTTAATATAAGATTTAAAATACCATTAGAAGGGTTCAGTAGTAGAACCCAGCTAACCGAAAATAGGATATGTGGAATCATCATAGGGGTAATGGAAATAATTTTAAATATAAATTTAAAGGGTATATTAGTCCTATTATTCAGATAGGCTAAAAACAAAGCCAGCAATGTAGCTACCATTGAAGAACCGATGACAAAAATTATAGTATTAGAAATAATTTTTGCAAAGGCCGGATCAGTATAAGCTGAAATATACTTCTCCAGTGTAAAGGTTCCAAAAGCACTAAGGCCTTTAGAAAAACTCCCGAAGACCAGCATAATAACCGGAGAAACGGTCAGTAAACCGACAATTATAATTAGTAGAAAGGTTAATCTGGAAGTTTTCTTCATCATTAATGCTCCATATTAAACCGAAACAAGAAGACAGTGTTCAGGACTCACACTAAAATTCACCACATCACCTTTTTTTAGCAAAGTTTCCGGCTGTATTTTTACCATTAGAATTTCATTCCCAACCTTAATTTCACCCTCATAGGCTTCACCAATAAAAACCAGAGTTTCTACTTTACCAGTGAGGATATTTTGATCTTCAACCTGTTTTTTACCTTCATTTAAATAGATAAATTCCGGTCGAATACACAATACAACCTCACTACCCTCCGGAAAATCACGTTTTTGGCAAATAAAACTACCCATCTGGGTATCAACAACAGTCCTGTTATCATGTTGAGATTTTACTACTGCTTTAATAAGATTGGCTCTACCAATAAAATCTGCTACGAAACGGTGGGACGCATCGAAGTATATTTTTCTTGGAGAGCCAATCTCTATAATTTTTCCGGATTGCATTACTGCAATGATATCAGAAAGAGCAAGGGCTTCAATCTGGTCATGAGTTACATAAACAGCTGTTATTTTAAGTTCACTGAGGAAAATTCTTAACTCTTTTCTGGTTTCTTCTCTGAGCTTTGCATCTAAATTACTTAAGGGTTCATCAAAGAGAATAACCTTGGGTTCCGCAATTAAAGCTCTGGCAAGAGCTACCCGCTGCTGCTGTCCACCTGAGATATTGGTTGCCGGTCGGTGTTCAAACCCTTCCAATTTCACAAATCGCAAGGTTTTTTCAACTCTCTTGCGAATTTCTGCCTTGGGAAGCTTTTGGATTTGAAGCGGATAGGCAACATTGTTAAAAACGTCCATATGCGGCCAGATAGCATAGGTCTGGAATACCATAGCTAATCCCCGTTTTTCAACCGGAACATTTACTCCCTTTTTGCTAGACCAGACTACCTCATCTCCAATAATAATCTCTCCTGAATCCGGAGTTTCCAGCCCTACTATACACCGAAGAAGTGTAGTCTTGCCACAGCCACTCGGTCCTAGCAAAGTAAAAATCTGTTTACCGGGAATTGTAAGATCAACCTTGTCCAATGCTTTTATAGTCTTGCCTTCAGAAATATAATGTTTGCTGACCCCTTTAACTCGGATTTCCACAGTTATCCTCCTTTGCTTGCAGCTAAATCAGTAAAATTAATATACGTCGAATATTTTCGAAAATTCTTCTCCCCATTGCTGAATCTCTTCATCTGAGAGTTCCCTAATAGCAATTACCTCTGCCTTATCCATATCTTCTATAGGTGGGAATACCCCTGGTGCCAGGACATATTCACCAACTTCTTCTGCCAATATAGACATAGCTTCTTTCGAGAGCCAGTAATCTACAAAAGCCTTGGCTTCCTCAGGATTTGGAGCAGAGGATGTTACGGCAATAGCACGAGGTGTTCCCAAAAGCGGCTGCTCTATCCTGGCCCAATCTAAAGGTGCCGGGGCTTTGGTAATAATATATTTGGGCATAGAAATACCAATATGTTTTTCACCGCTTTCTATCGGAGCAGGGGTAGGACCAAAAGACGCCACAAACATGGGATTGTTTGCTGCTAGACCTTTGAGAAAATCTCTCCATTCCTCTTCTGTATCAAACACATTCTCTTTCAGGCCTATCAGCCAGGAAATAGTTGTCGGATGGATAGAAGGGTTGGCCATAACAATTTTATCTTTCCAGATTGGATCAGTTAAGTCTTCATACCTTTTGGGCGCCTCTTCCGGATCAACCATTTCCTTATTGTAAATAAGTCCTACATATTCAATGCCGAAAAGCTGTATACCATCTTTGTGCGTCCATTCCGGATAATCTTCTGCCACAGGAGAAATGTAATCTGAAAGCACTCCTCTTTCCTTTAATAGATCCAGGACAGTTATCGGTGCCTGTATTACATCAGCCTGTAGTTTTCCTGCTTCAAATTCGGTAATAACCGTAGCCAGGAATTTATCAGCAGAAATACGGGTATACTCACCCTTGATTCCGGTTTTGGCTTCAAAAGATTCCATAATTGGTTCTATGGCTGTAATATTAGCATAATAGGAGACTTTTTGGGCAGAGACCATTATTCCAAAAACCAAACACAAAATTAAAACAATTCCTATAATAAATGAAATTTTCTTCATTTTTGATTACCTCCCTAACAAATTATTAGATTCTATTTATATACATTTCGCAAATATACTAAAGTAGTATCTCTTTAATATCACTTTATATCAATCTTTATTTAACACCTCCTTTAGAAAAAGTCAGATGAAATCTTTTTCCTGATATATTATTATTTTTTATTATAATATATTATAAAACATTATGCTATTTCTTTTTTTAGATTTATAGGATTACTAAGAAGTAAATCTTTAAGTTTTTTTCTTTCAATAAAAGAGATGAAATGCCAATAATAATAAATCCAAAAAGCAGTCAATTATACTTATAATATCCCTTTATGTCAGCAATGACTCCGAACACAGGAAGTTTATTCAAAAACCTTAGTGATCTCATCTTTTGCAGAATAATTCAAGTCTTCAAGATTTCCGCTAGTTAAAATTTTAATACCAAAACTTTTCTCTTTTATTTCTCCTATCAAAAAACTTTTTATTCCATTTCTGTTCAAAATCGCAATAATATTATTTGCATTATTTTGAGGAGCAACAATCAGCAAAGCTCCGGAAGCAATCGTTCTCAAGGGATCCAAATTATATTCCTGACAAAGTATCCGGGATTCTTTCAAAATCGGAATTTCTTCCCTCTCAATCATAAGACCAACCTGGGAAGCGGCAGCAATCTCATAAAGACCGGCAGATATCCCCCCTTCTGTCGGATCATGCATTGCATGGACATTTATTTCTTTTGCTAATAAGGCATCTTTCACCACTGAAAGACCAGGCTCATAAATAAAGTCTCTACATTTTTGAATGAAGCTATTTTGATATCCTCTTTTTTTCAATTCTTCCTGTTTCTCTCTGGCAATAATAGAGGTTCCTTCGATAACAATACCTTTTGTTAAAATAATTACATCTCCCGGCTTTGCCCCGGAGGTAGAAACCAACTCATCTTTCTCGACTTCACCCAGCATAGAGCCTACGATAATTGGGCGATCTAAATTATAGCTAATCTCCGTGTGCCCTCCTATAACCATTATATTCAATTTATTACAGGCATCATATATTTGAGAAAAAATCTTATCGACAAGAGCTTCGGTTGTCTTTTTCTCTGGCAAGAGAATGGTGGCTTGAAACCATTTTGGTGTAGCTCCTCTGGTGGCAATATCATTAGCATTAACCTGCACAACATACCAGCCTATTTCTTCTGTTGCAAAAGTTATCGGATCTGTTTTAACAACCAAATATCGGTCCTGATATTCAATAACAGCGGCATCTTCTCCAAGCTTAGGTCCAATTATTACCCGGGAATCCTTCTTGCTTTGATACTTGTTTAACATTTTGTCAAGCAGAGAAAAATCTAATTTCCCCAATGGTAATTTTTTCTCAATAATGTTTTTTTTATCAGTAGTCTTATTTTTCATTATTAGCTCTTTTAACTTCTGAAAATGATTATTTGCTCGATTTTTTCCTTACAATATACCAGGGCTTAACTGGTTTTACCGTTTTTATTTGGATAATTTGCCCGGAATGAGGTGCTACCTCTATCTCTTCATCCTTATCATCCCACATTTTTTCAATTCTCTGGCTAAAATAATCATCATCCGGACCAAATAATTCAACTTCATCGCCTGCAAACATCCTGTTTTTCTGTTCTATGGTTGCTATCTGGTTTCTAGTATTGTAATCAAGTACCAATCCAATAAAATCATAATTCTGGATATATTTTGTACTATCATATCTTTGTTCGTTTCCGTCCGGTTTACCAAAGTAAAATCCGGTAGTATAATTTCTGTTGCTTACTTTCCTAACTTCCTCTAAATACTTTTTATCAAAAATATAATTATCCGGGTTTAAGAAATATTGATCAATCTGATTGCGATAAGCTTTTACCACAGCCGCTACATAATATGCACCTTTCATTCTCCCTTCAATTTTAAAAGCAGAGACTCCTGCATCTATCAACAAAGGTAGGTGCTCTATCATGCATAAGTCCTTGGAATTAAAAATATAAGTTCCTTTTTCATCTTCATACACCGGTAGATATTCACCCGGCCTTATCTCTTCCATAAGATAATATTTCCACCTGCATGAATGTGCGCAATCTCCCCTGTTGGCATCTCTATTTATCAGGTAATTGCTTAACAGGCATCTCCCTGAATAAGAAATACACATAGCCCCATGGACAAATGTCTCCAATTTCATCTTAGGGGGAGATTTTTTAACAATCTCTTTTATCTCTTCCAATGACAATTCTCTAGCTAAGATTATCCTGTTTACTCCCTGTTCATACCAAAAATTTACCGAGGCATAATTAGTGGTATTGGCCTGTGTGCTTAAATGAATCTCTATCTCTGGTATAATGCTCTTCACTATACTAAGTATCCCGGGATCCGAAACAATTACTGCATCTAATTTTAATTCCTTTAGCTTAAGCAAATACTCGGGTAGTCCCTCTAAGTCTTCATTGTGAGGTATTATATTAAGGGTCATATAAATTCTTTTCCCTCTATCATGAGCAAACTTTATTCCTTCTGCCAGTTGCTGCAAGGTAAAATTTTTTGCTCTCGCTCTTAACCCAAAGCCCTCACCGCCTAAATATACGGCATCTGCTCCATATATAATCGCAATTTTTAAATTTTCTAAATTACCAGCCGGGGCTAATAACTCCGGTTTATTCATTTATTTCTCCTTCTATTTCCACTTTCTTTATCAAGTCCGAATCAGAAATCTAAAATATTATATATTTACTGATTTCTGGATACAAGCAAATATCGCACCCGCATAGCAGATGGCTTTAAAAACCCCTGAAAGTGGTTTAACTTTTTATGGTAAAACCACTTATTTAACCATTAACACCTTCCAAAAAGGTGGTCTTTTATGGTTAAATAAATAATTATACCATACGATAATTTTTTGTAACCAGCATTGAACGGGTTTTTCTACTCTCGATTGTTAAAAAAAATATGACCTTACCCGATTTTTATAATATAATTATAAAAGTATAGTTAATTAAAAATGGAGAGTAACGGTAATCTAATTGAAAAATTTAAAATTTAAGATTAAGATATTTTCAATTATTTTTTTGGCAATATTGGTCTTCGGTACGATAGGTTTTTCCATTTTAGAAAACCTTTCTCTTGCTGATTCTTTCTATTTCACCATTGCTACTATTTCTACGGTAGGATATGGAGATGTCCACCCCATAACCGGAGGCGGAAAAATAATAGCTATCCTGATAATTATCCTGGGAGTTGGTGCCTTTCTGGGGGTCATCGCCAACTCACTGGAAATTATGCTGGGCATTAGAGAAAAAAACCATAGAAATGAAAAGATTAATATGATTATCGGTGCCTTCTTCAGTGAGGCAGGCACTGAATTGATTACCTATCTCTCCGAGTTTGATCAGTCCCTTGATAAAATCAGGAAACAGCTTGTCATGAATAATGATTGCAGCAACAAAAATTTTAATTTAATCAGAAGAAAACTAAAAAAATATCATTATAAAATTGATATTGATAAATCAGCATTGCCTAAGTTGAGGAAATTTTTCATTGATAGAAAAGATTTTTTGCTTCGCCTATTGGAAAATCCATATATACTGGAACATGAATCTTTTGCAGAACTATTGATGGCAGTATTCCATCTAGCAGAAGAATTGGAACACCGCAATAGAATCAGTCAGCTACCGGAAGAAGACCTGGATCATTTAACCAATGACATTGAAAGGGTTTATACACTTCTTATCCATCAGTGGCTGGATTATATGCAACATCTAAAAAAGAATTACCCCTACCTCTTCTCTCTGGCAATTCGGATTAATCCCTTTGATCCAAATGCTACTGCTATTGTATGCAAATAATAAATCAAACATCTTTCTTTTTATTTAATGCTGCTTCTACCACGCAATATAAACCTTCTCCTGCCCTGGTGGGTATAAAACATTGGTTACAATAAATACAACTAGCTTTTCTTATATCTCCTGACTGCCAGCGCTTAATTAGCTGTGGTTCTCTTATTAAAGGCCGACAAAGAGCAATATAATCTGCCAGTTCATCTTCAACCAATTTACGGGCTACCTGATAAGAAAGGATTCCTCCTACTAATATCAAAGGAATATTTATACTATTTTTATATAATTTTGCAGCATCAATATAATATACCTCGTCTTCTTCGCTACTAATTCTACCTATTCTTGAGGAAGAATATTTACCTATTGAATTCCCTCCACTTAATTCAATTGCATCAATTCCCGCTTTTTCCAATAATGATGACACTTTTACCATCTGTTCAGGAGTAAAGCCACCCTCTAAGAAATCATCTGAATTTAACTTTATTGTTACTGTAAATTTTGCACCCAATTCCTTCTTGATTGAATTTACAATCTCTAATACGATACGAGCCCGATTTTCAATGCTATTGCCATAATCGTCTTTTCTTTTATTAAAAAATGGAGAAAGAAATTGATTCAATAAAAAGCCATGAGCTCCATGTAGCTGAACACCATCAAAACCAGCTTTTTTTACCCTTCTTGCAGCATCCGTGAAATCCCTAACAGTCTGCTTTATTTCGGTAATGCTCATCTTTCTGCAATTATATTTTTTTACTTCTAAATCAGAAGGGCCTAAGGCTTTCCCGTCCTTTGATTCAATCATAGCTCTACCACCGGCATGTGTTATCTGCATAATGATTTTACTTCCCTCATCATGAACTTTTTCAACCATCTTTCGATAACTATCTATTAAGAAATCTTCGTAGATACCCAATTGACCTATATGAGCCCTGCCAGCCTGATTAACAAAGGCATGGCTGCTGATAATTAATCCAACCTGGCCCTTGGCTAATTTTACCATCATTTCAGTAATTTCTTCACTGCATGAACCATCCGGCTTAGCCAATCCTTCCCAGGTTGCACTACGAACAAATCTATTTTTTAACTCAATTTGATTAATCTTTGTTTTTTCAAATAACTGTTTCATTATTTATTTCCTGTCCTTCCTAAGTAAAAAAATTAAATTACCTTGTCTAAAAATACTAACTGATAATTTTTATTATATTATAGATAGGAAAGCTTATGGTTATATAAATAAAATTAATATGATATTTATAGTCTTAATCTTTTCACTATTTGATATATTCTTTCCCAGGGGGGGTCTTGTGACCAAGTCGTTGCAAGAAATTTGATAAATAATACTTTTGCGAATCCTTCACTGAAAAAAGTTCTGACCAATCCAACGGGACATCGATAAATATTTTCTATATTGGGACTTTATGGCAATTTTCGTCAAGTGTCTTTTCAACCATAGGCTAGCTTAGATTGTCCTTCGAATAAATCGAGATTTAGCTTTACTAAAATCCCATTATTACCCCGCTGGCAATATTCTCAGAATGGTCAGAAACACGTTCCAGATTCATTATAATTTCT
>CAZAJW010000110.1:0-2338 GCA_964485485.1 uncultured Atribacterota bacterium
GTAAAAACATTTCCTCAGGATGTCCTGATTGAAATTGATGCTATTGCCTTAAAGAAATAGATAGACCAAATATAATTTTGTATTTTATTTAGAGTGATACTATATTATTTCTATTATGCAATATGGAAGTAGAAAAGTTCTTGATAAATCACTAGTGGTTGTTATAGCACTATAAGGAGGGAGACGTAATAAGTGAATGTCAGAGAATTATCGGAAAAATACAAGAATGAGATTATTTCTTTAAGAAGAGAATTTCATCAAAATCCGGAAATTAGCTGGAAAGAAATTCGTACATCAAGAAGAATAGAGGAAGAACTTAAAAAAATAGGGATTGAAGTTCAAAAAGTTGCTAATACTGGAATTGTTGGAACAATAAAAGGGGAAGGAAATAGCAAAAAGGTGGTGGCTTTAAGGGCTGATATGGATGCATTGCCTATACAAGAGGATAATGATAACATACCTTATAAATCAAAAAATGATGGGGTTATGCATGCCTGTGGTCACGATAGTCATATTTCCATGCTCTTAATTGCTGCCAAAATTTTATGGGAACTGAAAGACCAGGTAAATGGAACAGTTAAGTTAATATTTCAACCAGCAGAGGAGATTGTAGAAGGTGCCAAAAAAATGCTGGATGAAGGGGTATTAGATGGAGTTGATGCTATTCTGGGAATCCATATTTGGTCTCAGTTTCCTGCTGGCAAAGTTTCCTTGGAACCAGGTCCTCGATTTGCTGCAGGGGATAGGTTTAAAATCACTGTAAAGGGAAAAGGAAGTCATGGCGCTGTTCCCCATTTAGGAATAGATGCGATTGTTGCAGCATCCGCAATTGTCATGAATTTGCAAACTATAGTAAGTCGAGAAATCAATCCCTTAGAGCCGGCGGTGGTAACTTTGGGAAAGATAAACGGTGGATTTAATTTTAATGTCATTTGTAATGAGGTTATTTTAGAAGGGACTACCAGAAGTTTTAACCCGGATATACAGCATAATTTTCCTTTAATTATTAAAAGGATTATTGATAAAACTGCCTCTACTTTTAATGCCAGGGCAGAACTTGATTATACAGTTGGATCATTACCATGTTTTAATGATCCAAAAATTTCCGAAATTGCCAAAGTTAGTATCACTAAATTATTTGGAGATGAAATTGTTTGTCCCCTTGAAAAGACCTCGGCAACAGAAGATTTTTCTTATTTCAATCACAGGGTACCGGGTATTATGGTCTTTCTGGGGGGAGGCAATAAAGATAAAAACATTATTTATCCCCAGCACCATGAAAAATTTGATATTGACGAAGATGCCTTACCCATAGGAACTTCTTTATATGCGCAATTTGCACTGGATTTTCTGAATAAGAATGTAGAAAAAAATGAATAATACAGAGGTTACAAATGCTTAATTATAACGATATTGTAAAAGCTTACTCGAAGGTGACAAAATATAAAAATGCTACTTCGTTGCAATACTCAGGGACATTAGGAAGAATGACCCATAATAAGGTTTTTTTAAAACCCGAAAATCTCCAGCTTACCGGTTCCTTTAAACTGGGCGGAGCTATCAATGTAATGATGAATTTAACGGAAAAACAGAAGAAGAAAGGGGTAGTGACTTGTTCTGCAGGCAATTGGGCACAAGCTGTAGCATATGCTGCCGGACTTTTTGATATCAGATCGGTTATTGTTATGGCAGAACATGCCTCGAAGACTAAAATAAGCGCTACACAAGGATATGGGGCAGAAGTGATGATATACGGACAAAATTCCAATGATGTCATAAGTAAAGCCATGGATATAGCTGATACTGATGGATTAACCTATTTAAGCCCTTTTGAAGATGATGATTTGATTGCAGGTCATGGAACGATAGGGTTAGAGATTATCAAAGAAAAACCGGATACAGAGGTTATTTTCTGTCCAGTAGGTGGCGGAGCTTTTATTTCCGGGGTTGCAATGGCTATAAAAGAAAATAATCCGCAGATCAGAATTATTGGAGTTGAACCGGAAAATGCTAATGCTATGTGGCTTTCTCTACAACAAAACAAAATTGTTGAAAAGGAGGAAATTGATACGATAGCAGATGGTCTGGCTTTAAAGAAGCCGGGAGAAAAACCATTTAGCATTGTAAAAAAATATGTAGATGAAATTGTGCTTGTATCAGAAGATGAAATTAGAAAAGCATTAATCTTTTTATTAGAACGCGCAAAATTATTAGTTGAGCCATCGGGTGCAGTCACCGTAGCGGCAATTATAGCTGATAAGATAAATCTTAAGAATAAGGAAATCGTTTCTATTCTTAGCGGAGGCAATGTTGATTTAGATAAACTTACTAATTATCT
>CAZAJW010000111.1:0-20760 GCA_964485485.1 uncultured Atribacterota bacterium
TATTTCCTTTTTATTTCCATCGAATTCAACTTTAACATTATCTTTTTCCTTGATCTTTCCTTCCAGCATTTGTAATGCCAGCGGATCCTGAACATATCGCTGGATGGTTCGTTTTAAAGGCCTGGCACCATATTGTGGATCAAAGCCTCTCTCTGCAAGTACTTCTTTTACTCCAGAAGTTACCTTTAATTTAATCTTCTTTTCTTCAAGGCGATTTCTAAGGATTTCCAGTTGAATATCAACAATTTGGATAATCTGTTCTTTATTCAATCGATTAAAAGTAACAATTTCATCAACCCGGTTTAAAAATTCAGGCTTGAAATGTTCTCTTAAAACCTGATTGATTTGTCTGTTTATTTCTTCCTTGTTGGCTGAATTCATTTGATATATATATTCGCTACCAATATTAGATGTCATGATCAGAATAGCATTCTTAAAATTAACAACTCTACCCTGCCCATCAGTTAATCTTCCATCATCCATAATTTGCAGCAATATATTAAATACATCGTTATGTGCCTTTTCAATCTCATCAAATAGGATTACCGAATAAGGCCGGCGTCTTACTACTTCTGTTAATTGTCCGCCTTCCTCATAACCAACATAACCAGGAGGCGCTCCAATCAATCTTGCCACACTGTGTTTTTCCATATATTCAGACATATCAATTCTAATCAATGCATTCTCGTCATTAAAGAGAAATGCCGCTAGGCTACGAGCTAATTCAGTCTTACCTACTCCTGTTGGGCCCATAAATATGAAAGAACCTACCGGACGATTAGGATCAGAAATTCCTACTCTGGAACGCCTTATGGCATTTGAAACAAGGCTTACCGCCTCATCTTGACCTACAACTCTTTTCTTTAATTCCTCTTCCATGCGAATTAATTTTTCGGTTTCCCCTTCCATTAAACGGCCTACTGGGATATGGGTCCATTTAGAGACAATTAGAGCAATATCCTCTTCAGTAATTTCCTCCTTAAGCATTCGAGAACTTTTCTGCATAGAAGCAATTTTTGTATTATTTTCTTCTAATTGTTTTTCTAATTCCGGTATTCTACCATATTTTATCTCTGCAGCAAGATTTAAATCACCGCTTCTTTCTGCCTGTTCGGTTTCGGTTCTGGCTTTTTCCAGATCGCTTTTAATTTGATTTATCCTTTGAATAATTTCTTTTTCGTGATTCCACCTGGACATTAGACTATTTTTTTGTTCTTTAAGATTACCTAAGGTCTGATCAATATTTTTTATTTTATCTTTAGCAACATTATCATTATCTTTTTTCAAAGCCTGCTTCTCAATCTGAAGTTGCATAATTTTTCTTTCAATTTCATCAATTTCAATAGGCATACTATCTATTTCCATCCGTAGCCCTGAAGCAGCTTCGTCAACTAAGTCAATTGCTTTGTCCGGTAAGAAACGATCGGTAATATAACGATTGGATAGTGTTGCTGCTGCGATTAATGCAGAATCCATTATTTTTACACCATGGTGTACTTCATAACGTTCTTTTAATCCTCTTAATATAGCAATAGTATCCTCAACAGCCGGTTCTTTCACCAGTACCATCTGAAATCTTCTCTCCAAAGCTGCATCTTTTTCAATATGTTTGCGATATTCTTTTAATGTTGTTGCGCCAATACAATGCAATTCCCCTCTTGCTAGAGCAGGTTTTAGCATATTGGAGGCGTCTACAGCACCCTCAGCAGCTCCGGCACCAACCAGTGTATGCATTTCATCAATAAATAAAATAATAGATCCTTCTGCCTTTTCTACTTCCTTTAACACAGCCTTTAATCGATCCTCAAATTCTCCTCTAAACTTTGCCCCGGCTACTAAAGCGCTAATATCCAGGGCAATTACTTTCTTATTTTTTAAACCTTCGGGTACATCTCCACTTACTATTCTACGTGCTAAGCCCTCAACGATTGCTGTTTTCCCTACTCCTGGCTCTCCAATCAATACCGGGTTATTTTTTGTTCTTCGAGATAATACCTGCATCACTCGTCTTATTTCATCATCTCTTCCAATAACCGGATCCAATTTCCCCTGTCTGGCTAACTGAGTTAGGTCACGAGAATATTTTTCTAGAGCCTGGTATTTGTCTTCTGGATTCTGATCCGTTATTCTTTGATTTCCTCTGATATTCATCAATGATTGATAAATATTGTCACGATTAATACCTTTTTCTTTGAAATATTGAGCAAAAGAACTTTCCTCCAGCTCGATTAAGGCAAGAAATAAGTGTTCTGTACTAATATATTCATCTTTTAGTTTAGCAGCTTCCTGAGTCGCCTTATTTAAAACTACATTTAATTCATTCCCAACATATTGATTTGCCCCACCACCAGAGACACTGGGGAGTTGTTTTAATTTATTCTCTAGGAATGATTCTAAATCAGTAACATCTATTTCTAATTTACTTAAAACTGATGGTATAATACCTTCTTTTTGACGAATTAAAGCCAGAAGCAAATGTTCACTTTTGATTTCCTGTTGACTGTACTGTAAAGCCAATTGCTGTGCCTGCCCAATGGCTTCCTGTGCTTTAACGGTAAATTTATCAAATTGCATTATTTTTTATCTCCTTTCTATAGCAATATTCCTATACTATTATTATACTGCTAGTGTCAATTATCCAAATATCGTAATAATATGATATAAAAATTTGTTTATTTTTACCATCCTTAAAAAATATATGAAGAAGATAAAATCATTCAGATAAGAATATTTCCTGGTGATTTTCAGTTAACAAATCCGTTGTTAAGTTTGCGTTACAGTGGATTTTCAATAATTCTGCCAGCTCATCTCTTGCTTCAGCAATAATTGATTGGGGAATTCCATTAATGCCATCAATATTTATGATAATCTCCTGAGATTCAGTAGTTATCTTTGAAAATTCCGCATTTCGCCAATTCCATCTTCGGCACATAACCTGATTACTCTGGTCATCATAATAAATTACTTCTCCCCTAGCAGGGTGTTTGATTTCTTTGCTTCCTAAACCGGTAAACAACTCATTACCGCTAGCAAAATCCAAACAAAGATTACCCATAATCTTATTTAAATCATCTCCTCCGCAAGGAATCAGATATTTAATGGAAATATAATTAAATAGGGTAACAACTGAATTTATAGAAGGCAAACCACCGCCACTCATCACCCTGGATAGTAGTGCCTTAATAGAAGGCAAATATTGCTCAGGGTCAGAACCAAACTTAATATGTGCCTCATCCCATGCTTTTAGATAAGGGTGTTCATTATAATCCACTTTTTCAGACTGCCTTTGCTCTATAATCTTATTCAGGGGTTTTTTTATTCTTTTATTTTTTTCAATAATTCGAATGTCTTTCACCAAAATAATGCCACGCTTAAATTGTGGAAACTTTTTAAAAATTTCCTGACTAATTTTGATTTTTCTTTTTTGCAATTCTATCTCCTAATATACCTTCGATTGTTTAAATGGCTACTTGCAAATACAATTATTTACACCCTCTTAAGCAATATTTGAATTAATGGGGTAATAATGTGTAAACAACTACTTTAAGTAGGCCTAAGCGGTGGAATATTTTTCATCTTTTCCATTTTTTTAATCTCATCCCTTAACTCTGCTGCCTTTTCATAATTTTCCTTATCAACTTGATTCTGTAATTCATTTTTAAGTTGGGCTAAGCGCATGGATGCCTCTTCTTCCTTGGAGGAATGAGATATAGAGGCTTTTTTCATAACTTCATCAGCAATAAAAATGGGTGACTCAAGCCTTAAAGCCACCGCAATGGCATCACTCGGTCTAGCATCAACCAATAACTGTTTTTCTCCCTTTTTTAACCATATTGTTGCATAATAGGTATTGTTTTTAATATCAGAAATAACAATTTTTTCAACTCCCAGTGCAGCAGATTCTATAATATTCTTGATTAGATCGGGAGAAAAAGGACGATTGGGTATTGATTTTTCCAATGCCATAGAAATCATTTTAGCCTCATAAGGACCTATCCATATCGGTAGCCATTTTTTTTCATCATGATCTTTTAAAATCACCACAAAACCTTTGGTCACAGGATCCACTGCTACTCCGAAAACTTTTACCAGTATCATTACCTTCTCCTCCTTTCTAAATTATCAGTGCAATATTTTCAACTTCCAATATTATTATAACATATTCCGCTTTTGATAAAAAATACTGTAACTCTAAATAATGAAAGATAAAGTGATTATATTATCTTAAATTCTCCCAATTCGCTCATTATTCTATCTATATAATCACTTTATCTTATCTTTTTTAAATGGTAAATTGTTAAGTTTGAGGATTGTTAATTTTTATACTTATCTCCCTTATATTAAAGATTATAGAAATGATATTCTGTAAAATTTTGTATAATATCACTCCTTCCTGTTATCTCTATTTGGTAATGTTAAATAATGTCAAAAATTTTTCCATGCTTATGAATTACCAACAAACTAATTATAAATTCAATACCTCTTTCATTGAAAATAGACCTTTCTGTTGATTTAAAATATAATGAATTGCTTTAACTGCTCCTTCAGCAAATGCATCCCTGCTGTAAGCCTTGTGGGTTAGTTCTAATCTTTCTCCTAAGGAATTAAAAATAATCGTATGTTCTCCGCTTATGTTTCCTGCTCTAAGCGCATGAATACCGATTTCACCTCTATTTCTCACACCAGTATTTCCACAACGACCATAAACTGCCTTTTCACCTAATTCTATATTTCTTTCCCGGGAAATTATTTCAGCAATTTTCTTTGCTGTACCACTGGGGGCATCTTTTTTATAACGATGGTGCGTCTCTACAATTTCAATATCATATTCATCATCTAATACACTTGCTACTCTTTTTACTAAATCAAATAGCAAATTCACACCTAACGCCATATTGGGTGAAAACACTATTGGAATTACTTTGGACATTTTTTCTACTTCTGACACTTGTGATTCATTTAATCCGGTTGTCCCAATAACCATTGCTTTTTTATTCTGAGAACAAATTTTTAAATGTTCCATTGTCGCCTCAGGATTGGTAAAATCTACAACCACATCACTATTATTAATAATGCTCTCTAATTCTGTCTCTATTTTGACATTTGTTTTACCAATTCCAGTTACAATCCCCCAATCTTCACCAACAGAAGGATGTTTTGGAGACTCAATAATTCCAACAAGTTTAAGATCTTGCTCATTGTAAACTTGCCTGGCAATCAATGAAGCCATTTTGCCGCAACCTCCGCAAACAATAACCTGAGTCATAATTAACCCTCCAATAGCCCAAATCGTTCTAAATCGTTTTTTAACTGTCTTAAGTGATTATCTTCCAGATCAACCATAGGTAAACGTAAACCTCCTGCCGGTAGACCCATTAAGCGGGCAGCTGTTTTAACCGGGATTGGATTGGTTTCATAGAACATTGCTCGGCTTAAGGGATAGATTGTTTTCATAAAAATATCTTGAGCTTCATGAAAATTATCACCTTGGAATTCTTTTACCATTAAAGAAACTTCTTTCGGGATAATATTGGCAACGACCGATATCACACCCTTGCCACCTATGGACAAAACAGGAAGTAAAATCTTATCATCTCCGGATAAAAGTGTAATTTTTTTACCGCATAAATACATTATTTCAGTCATCTGTTCAAGATTACCGCTTGCTTCTTTCACTGCTACAATATTTTTTAATTCAGCCAATTCTGCCAGCGTAGAAGGTAATAAATTAACACCTGAGCGACCTGGAACATTATATACCACTGCCGGGATATTAACTTTATCTACAATAGTCTTAAAATGCATATAAAGACCTTTTTGAGTAGGTTTATTATAATAGGGCATCACCAACAAAACACCATCAGCCCCGATATCCTTAGCAGTGGAGGTAAGGTCAATAGCTTCTTCGGTAGAATTTGACCCGGTTCCCGCCACTACCGGTACTCTCCCGCCAACTGCCTTCACAGTCAATTCTATTACTTTCTTATGCTCTTCATGACTCAGGGTTGGAGATTCTCCCGTAGTCCCGCAGGGGACTATACCATCAGTCCCGTTTTCGATATGAAATTCAACTAGTTTCTTTATTCCTTGTTCATCAATTTGATTATTTTCATCAAAAGGCGTAATTAAAGCCACAAGTGATCCATTAAACATTTTACAATCCTCCTATTAAATTTTATCTAATTTCTTATTACAATCAATTCTTATTAATAAATTATTAACTGATAATCCCTATCTCACCGAGCGATTGACTAACCAATTGATAGACAATATCTTTATTGCACCAGGAAACAAATATCAATATATCAGTTTTTATAGTCGTCATTTCTAGAATATTAATGTTATTCTCGGCCAAGGGACGAGTAATTCTCTCGATAATTCCCGGTGTTTCAATAAAATGTCTACTGCTCACTACGATAAGGGCAATATCTTTCTTAGATGTAACTGATTTTAATTTTTCATTTTTTAATACAGAATAATGCACTAAATCGTAAGCTTTTTTACAATACTTTTCAGATACATAAATACCAATATACTGAAGCCCCATGGCTATACTTTGTATGCTAATTTCATATTTTGACAATGGTGTAATTATTTCCTTTAAAATACCAGGGGTCTCTAATATCTGTTCTCCTATGATAGTCAATAAACAAAGTTTTTCTTGAAAAACATTAACTTTACTTGAATAACTACCTTCTATTTCTGTTCCGGGAGAGTCCAAATCTCCATTTTGGAAATGAATTATTTTTGCTTTCATTTTGCTTTTTTTATATTTTAATGCCCTGGGATGCAATACCCTTGCACCGCCTTCAGCTAAAATTCCCATCTCTTCCACGCTTATTCTGGGAAGTGTTTCTACTTTTTTAATTATCCTAGGATCAGCAGAAGATACACCAACAGCATCTGTAACAATAATAACTTCATCGGCATGAATAAAATTTGCCAGGGCAAAAGCTGTAACATCACTGCCCCCTCTACCTAATGAAGTAATTTGTCCATCCTGATTATTTCTACCTAAGAAACCACAAACAACTGGAATAACCTGTTGTTCTAACAGTGGTTCCAAATAATGTCTACATTGCTTTTTACTCTGTTCAGAGAGAATACCTGCCTCCAGGTAATCTGAATCAGTAATGATGGGGAATTCTTCCTTTGAGGGATCAAAAGCCACTGCTTTCATACCATTTGCTTTTAACGAAGAAGCAAATAATTGGGCACTCATTCTTTCGCCAAAAGATATAAAATCAGCATAATCTTTTTGTTCAAAGCTGGATTTTGTCGAATCAGCAAGTAAAGAAATGAGATGGTCAGTAGTATCACCCATTGCTGAAACGACCACTAAAATTTCAAGACCTTCATTTATTTTCTTAGCAATCGATCGAACTGCCTCATTTATTCTTTCCGGATTTTGAATACTTGTTCCACCAAATTTAACTACAATTCTAATTGCAATCACCTCTAATCAATACAATTTAGTTAAGACTATTTTATTTACTTGTAAATTCTTTTCCATCTTTCAATAAGATACTTTATAATAACTGGTTATCATAAAAAATTTCTGCTTTCTTCAGTCTGCTAATTGCTTCTTCTAGTCTTGGCACATCAACGGTCAAAGCAATTCGTACATATCCCTCACCATATTGACCATAACCAATGCCAGGAGTCACAATAATACCGGTTTTATCTAAAATATGATTCGAAAAATCAATCGCATTCATGCTATTGGGTGTAGGAACCCAAACATAAAATGTTGCTTTAGGAGGATTTATATTCCAGCCTAATTGATTCAATCCATCCACTACAACATTACGTCTCTCGGTATACATATTGATTAATCTGGGAATATGGTCCTGAGGACCAGACAAGGCGGTAATTCCGGCTTCCTGGATTGCCTTAAAAATACCTGAATCAACATTAGTTTTTATAATAGAAAGAGCTGATACTGCCTCAGAACTCCCAACAGCAAAGCCAATTCTCCAACCGGTCATATTGTAAGTTTTTGACAGTGAGTGAAACTCCAAACAAACATCCCTAGCCCCATCTATCTCTAAAAAACTGGGTGCCTGGTATCCATCATAAGCCAATTCTGAATAAGCAAAATCATGACAGATTAAAAGATCGTATTTCTTGGCAAAATCTACAACTTCTTTAAAATATTCCTTGTTGGCAATAGCACCTGTAGGATTATTTGGATAATTTAAAAAGATTAATTTCGCTTTTCTGGCTATCTTTTCATCTATTTTATCTAAATCAGGCAGATAACCATTTTCTTCCAATAAAGGCATATAATATGGTTCTCCATTGGCAAATAATGTCCCTGTTTTATAAACTGGATAGGCAGGGTCAGGAATGAGACTGATATCACCGGGATCAATAAAAGCCAGAAATACATGAGCAATTCCTTCTTTTGATCCTATTAAAGAAATAACTTCTTTTTGTGGGTCTAAATTAACCCCAAACCTTTTCAGGTACCAATCAGAAACAGCAGACCTGAATTCTTTAGTACCTTCATAAGGTGGATAGTCATGTGTTTTAGGATCTCTGGCACTTTTTGTCAGCTGATTAATAATATGTGCTGGTGTAGGCTGGTCAGGATCTCCAATTCCCAAATTAATAATATCTACACCTTTCTCTATAGCTGCCTCTTTTTTTTTGTCGATTTCCGCAAAAAGATAGGGAGGCACTTTTTGGATTCTTTGGGCAATTCTCATTTATGTATTCTCCTTTCTACTTTGTAACTTGTTATCTAAAGTCAGACAATTCTTCAGGTATTTGCGCTATTTAAACTTATTCGATATAAACCGAACCATGAAAGACATTTTCTGCGGGACCGGTCATATAGACATGTTCATCCTCTGACCATTCAATTCTTAAATCTCCTCCTTTTAAATGAACAATAACATCTGTTTTAATAATTTTGTTGAGCACACCCGCAACAACCGCGGCACTGGCTCCAGTTCCGCAAGCCAAGGTCTCACCTACACCGCGTTCCCAGACCCTAAAATCAATTTCGCACTCATTTAAAGGTTGAATAAATTCAACATTGGTTTTCTCGGGAAAAAGATGATGTTTTTCAATAACAGGGCCAATCTTTGTAACTGGAAATGCATCCACATCATCAACGAAAATAACGCAATGCGGGTTTCCCATAGAAACACAGGTTACTCTAAAATGTTGACCATTTTCCAGTGAAATCGTTTCATTTATAACCTGACGATCAGGATTCCCAATCATAGGTATTTGTTTTTTAGTCAAATGGGGTTTACCCATGTCTACTTTGACACCCTCAATAATGTTTCTGTTTTTCTGGTTAAAAATAAGTTCCGGAACAATCTCTCCTGCCAGGGTTTCTACCGAAAATTTTTTCTGGTTTATCAATTTATTTTCATAGGCATATTTGGCAAAACAACGAATTCCATTTCCACACATCTGAGGTTCACTACCGTCAAAATTAAATATTCTCATCCTTAAATCAAATTTATCAGAAGGAAGTACCAGTATTAAACCATCAGCTCCAATTCCAAAATGGCGCTGACAAAGTTTTTTTGCTAATTGATTAAAATTAACCCTATCAGGAATTTGCCCGGAATAAAAATCCATTATAATAAAATCATTCCCAATACCATGCATCTTGACAAATTTTGTTTCCATAGATAACTCCCTTTTTAACTTTTTCCACTCTAACTAATTCAATATTCTAAACTCATCACATTAAATATCGCACCCGCAAAGCAGGTGGCTTTAAGAACCCTAAAAGAGGTTCATTCTCTGTTTACTTTTCGTTCACTTTTTTCTACTATTTTAGACTTCAGATGAAAAATGAACATATGGATTATCTTGATATTTTCATGGTTAAATCAATCTAGCCAGGAAGGTACAATCTGATTACGAATAATGTCCTGGTAAGTCTCTCCTTTTACAATTAGTCCATGCTTACCCTGGTTGATAAGAATAACTGGTGGTCTGGGAATTCCATTATAATTACTGGCCATAGAATGATGATAAGCTCCGGTAGTAAAAAATATTATTAAATCTCCACTTTCTGCTTTCGGTAATTCAATATTTTGTATTAAAATATCCCCGGATTCACAGTACTTTCCAGCAACTGTAACAGCTTCCATGGCTTTTTGATTAAGTCTATTTACTATTAGTGCTTCGTACTTTGCATCATAGAGACTTGCTCGCGGATTGTCAGCCATACCTCCATCAACAATAAGATATTTTTTTAAAGCAGGGATTTCTTTAATTGCTCCAATTTTATAAAGAGTAATACCGGCCTCTGCAACAATCGACCTACCCGGTTCAATTAAAATCTTTGGTAAAGAAACATTATGCTCCCGAGATAGTTCTTTTATTTTTTTAATAATATTGTTAACAAAAACCCGGATTGGAACAGGTTCATCCTCACAGGTATATTTAACTCCTAACCCGCCTCCCAAATTAAGATTATTTGTTTTGACTTTAAATTTCTCCTCGATTCTTTTAATAACCTGGATCATCTCAACTATTGCCTGAAGATGGTATTGAACTCCAAGAAGTTGGGAGCCGATATGACAATGTAATCCTTTATAAATAAGATTTTCTTTTTTTAGAACTATTGGAAATATTCTTTCTAATTCTAAAATTGGAAAACCAAACTTTGAGTCTACCTGACCGGTCCTGATTTTCTCATGGGTGTGTGTATCAACACCTGGAATCACCCTAATCATAATATTTACCTTTTTATCTAGCTCTTTGGCAATATCGTTAACTAAATTTAATTCATATAAATTATCAATCATGATAGTGCCGATATTATTATCTAAAGCAAATCTGATTTCATTTTCAGATTTATTGTTACCATGAAAATAGATTCTTTCTGCCGGAAAATTTATAGATAATGCAGTATAAATCTCCCCTCCAGAAGAAGCATCAATACCTATCCCTTCTTCAGCTAAAATCTTACAAAGCGCTTTAACCAAAAATGCTTTACCTGCATAGATAACCTCATAATCAAGTTTATTAGTTTCAAAAGTTTTGGTATATTCCTGGCAGTTTTCTCTGATTATTTTCTCCGAATAAATATAACATGGGGTATTATATTCTCGAGCAATATCTTCAATCCCAACTCCTTCAAACATTAATTTATCATTTTTATCTAAACTAAAACCTCTTCTTTTAATCATCTCCTGTACAGAAACACCAGCCATTCAATTCCTCCTTAAATATAAACATATAATTCAAAGTAAATATCGCACCCGCAAAGCAGGTGACTTTAAGAACCCCTAAAAGAGGTTTAACTTTTTAGCTCTTATTCTTTCGATTTTTTGTTTAACCTTTAGCTATAATAATTCTAAGCAATAGTATTTCCAACTTTGGACTTCAGGTGGAAAATTGTCATATAGCTACTCTTAATCTTTTTTATGGTAAAACTATTTTATTTAACCATTACCACTTTCTCAGAAGGTGGTTTTTTATGGTTAAATAAAAAAGCAATCAACAAGCGCTGAGCTCATCGATTGCTCTAAATAAATAGCAAGCTTTCTTTTTACCTCCCTCTTATCTCTTCTCGATGAGATAGCGCACCATCAGAAACCGGGAGTTGCTTCTGATGACAGTACTATGATTGTTGACCATAGTCCCAGCCTGAATGTTAGAGCTATATTTTTCAGGCTTCGGCGAAGACCCCTTCCCTGATAAATCATTGCAGCTCAGCTCATTATCAGTACTCTTGATCATTCGCGCCTCTACCCCACTTCAGATAAAAAGTGAGGCAATACAATATTCAATTATTATAAACATTTTAACAATAATTTCTCAAAAGTCAAATAAATGTGTTCACTTCTTTTATATTCTGATTTAGATAACTACTTTCCCTGTTTATTTTTTAATGAAATTTTTTCAATAATCTTGTTACTAATCTTCTCTGCATCAAAACCTAAATTTCTAGCTACCTCGTTTCCTGGTCCACTTTCACCAAATCGGCGGATAAAAATTCCCAGAGAAAGTGTTGGAATTACTTCATACCAACTCTGTCCAGTTGCTGCTTCGATAACCACCTGAATTGAGTTATTTACACTATTAAGGACCTCTTCTCGATACGATTTATCCTGGCTTGCAAATGCCTCAAGGTCTGGGACAGAAACAACCCGACAGGTAATATTATCCCTTATTAAAAGATCTTTAACCTGTAATGCTGTAGATACCTCACTACCACTGGCAGAAATAACAACATCTGGATTAGTATTATCATCAAAGACTACATATCCGCCTTTTCTAAAATCATTCATAGAAAGAGACTCTCTTAATCGAGGTAAATTCTGTCTGGATAAAATCAAGGCAGTAGGACCTTCTTTTCTTTCCAGAGTAACCTGCCATGCTGCTTTGACTTCTTCGCTGTCTGCGGGACGAATAACTTTTAAATTAGGAATAATCCTTAAAGATTCTAATTGTTCAATTGGTTGGTGAGTTGGTCCATCTTCCCCTACATAGATTGAGTCATGAGTAAATATATAAACAACAGGTAAATTCATCATGGCTGCCAGCCTAATAGTAGGCCTCATGTAATCTGAGAAAATCAAAAAGGTAGAACAATAAGGCCTTAAACCTTTGTGTAGAGAAATACCGTTACAGATAGCACCCATAGCATGTTCTCGTACTCCAAAACGAATATTACGGCCATTAAAAGAACCTTTTTGAACCTCCGGAAGTTCATTCAGGTAGGTTTTAGTCGATGGAGAAAGATCGGCTGAACCCCCAATTATATAAGGAATTTTTTCAGCAACTTTATTTAATATTTTCCCTGAGGCACTTCTGGTAGCAATATTTTCATCAAAATTGATATCGGAAAAATCAAATTTATCCGGCACTTGTAAGTAGATTCCTTCTTCCCATTCCTTCTTCTTCTCCGGAAATTCCCCTGACCAGCTGACAAAATCTTCTTCCCATTTTTCTCTGCTTTTTCTTAGTTCTGCTTCTTTTTGTTTAAAAAAAGTCTTGACATCATCACTTATGTAAAAAAGTTCATCAAGGGGTAATCCAATATTCTTTTTCAATCCCTCTACTTCTTCTTTGCCCAGTGGTGCACCATGTGCAGTATAACTATCCTGTTTGGTAGGTGCTCCACAGCCAATATGGGTTCTAGCCATGATCAGAATTGGCTTATTATTATTTTTTTCCCTGGATTTCATTAGTGCCGCCCTAACTTCGTCAATATCGTGACCATTTACATTCTCAATAACCTGCCAATTATATGCACGATAGCGATCAGCTACTGATTCGGTAAAAGTTAAATCTGTCTTACTTGCTAATGAAATACGATTCTGGTCATAAATGACAACTAGTTTTTCCAACCCCCAATGACCTGCCAGAGAAGCTGCCTCTGAGGTAATTCCTTCCATCATACAACCATCACTGGCTAAAACATAGGTATAATGATCAACAATATTGTATTTATCAGTATTAAATTTTTCGGCCATCATTTTTTCAGCCAATGCCATTCCTACACCATTAGCCAACCCCTGTCCCAATGGACCTGAGGTTGTTTCCACCCCGGGGGTATATCCGTATTCGGGATGACCGGGTGTCTTTGAACCAATTTGCCTAAAATTCTGAATATCTTCCAATGTAACTTCATAACCTGACAAATGTAAAAGCACATATAAAAGAACAGAGCCATGCCCGGCTGAAAGAATAAATCTATCTCGATTAGGCCAATCCGGATCTTTGGGATCATATTTCATTATCTCAGCAAATAAAACCGAACCAATTTCAGCACATCCCAATGGTAACCCCGGGTGACCTGAATTAGCTTTTTCAATGGCATCAACTGATAAGCCTCTAATAATTTTAGCAACCTTATTTAACATTTTATTCCTCCGCTATATTTATTAGTACTATCAAAATATTTTAGCAAATATTTAATTGTCTCTTTCTCAAATCCAAATTCTTTTATTTATAAACCATCCTGTTCAGTCCGACTGATAATCTCATCCTGTAATTCCCTGCTGAGGTTATTGAAATAATCACTATAGCCTGCTACCCTTACTATGAGATTCTGGTACTCTTCGGGATTCTTTTGGGCATCCTTTAAGGTGTCTGCTTTTACCACATTTAACTGGATATGATGACCGTCAAGCTTAAAGTAGACACGAATCAGTTGAGCTAGACTGTCTAATCCTTTCTTGCCTTCTACCAGTGAGGGGGTAAATTTTTGATTTAACAGAGTCCCGCCTGTCCTGATATGATCCATTTTGGCAGCTGACTTAATAACCGCTGTAGGACCGTTTCGGTCAGCTCCCTGGACTGGGGAAATACCTTCTGAGAGGGGTTTTCCTGCTTTCCTGCCATCAGAGGTGGCACCAACCACAGAACCAAAATAGATATGACAGGTTGTCGGCAACATATTAATACGATAGTCTCCTCCCTTGGTGGTTTTCCTGCCATTTACTTCCTGGTAAAAGGCAGCAAAAACTTTCTTCATGATAGTATCGGCATAGTCATCATCATTACCGTATTTGGGTGTTTGGGAATTTAACAGGTGGTGTAGCTTTTTTTCGCCTCTGAAGTTACCCTTTAATACCTCTAATAAAGTATCCATACTGAAATTTTTCTTATCATAGATGTGATATTTAATAGCAGAGAGGCTATCAGTTATGGTTCCTATTCCCACACCCTGGATATAGTTGGTATTATAGCGTGCCCCTCCGGCATTGTAGTCTTTGCCTTTTTGGATGCAGTCACTGGTAATTACAGAAAGAAAGGGGGAAGGCATGGATGTAGCATATAGCTGCTCAATTATCTGATTCCCTTTTATCTTAATCTCAATGAAGTGGTGTAACTGCTTTTTAAATGCTTCAAAAAGCTCTTCGTATGTTTTGAAATTCGCCGGATCACCGCTTTTTATACCGATTAACTTTTTGGTAAGCGGGTCAAATCCGTTATTTAAGGTTATCTCAAGAACCTTGACCAGGTTAAAATAGCCGGTTAATATGTAGGCTTCTTTGCCGAAGGCACCTGTCTCTACACAGCCGCTGGTTCCCCCTTCACGGGCATCAAGCAAACTTTTACCCTGTCTTAACATCTCGGTGATTACCTCATCGGCATTAAAGATAGAAGGCTGTCCCCAGCCTTTTCTAATGATTTCACAGGCACGTTTTAAGAAACGGTCAGGATTTTTCTTGCTGAGCTGAATATTAGTACTGGGCTGCAAGAGGCGCATTTCATCAATTACATCTAAGATAAGATAGGTTAGCTCATTGACCCCATCAGAACCATCAGGTTTTAGGCCGCCATTATTGATATTGGCAAAATCGGTATAGGTTCCGCTTTCTGCCAGGGTAACCCCTACCTTGGGAGGTGCTGGTTGATTATTAAATTTAATCCAGAAGCATTCCAGTAATTCTTTTGCCTTATCAATATCTAAAATGCCAGATTGAGTATCTTGTAGATAAAAAGGATACAGGTGTTGATCCAAATGTCCAGGATTAAAGGAGTCCCAGGTGTTCAGTTCACTGATGACCCCCAGATGGACAAACCAGTACATCTGCAGGGCTTCAGGAAAGCTTTTTGGGGCATTGGCGGGTACCTGAGTACAGATCTGACTAATCTTTAGCAATTCTTCTTTTCTTTTTTTGTCAGGTTCTTCTTTAGCCTTCTTCTCGGCCAGTTCGGCATAACGTTTGGCCAGTGCAATTATTGCATCACAACAGATAGACATGGCTTTAAGCTGATTGAGCTTCTGATAGGCCTGTTGGTCATTGTGGTAGTCCAGGCTCGCTATCTGTTGGGTAATCTCTTCTTTGAAATCTAAGAAGCCTTTTTGATATATCTTTCCATCAGCAACTGTATGGCCGGGTGCCCTTTGTTCCATGAATTCAGTAAAGATTCCTGCCATATAGCAGTCCTTCCAGTCTTCATCCATCAGGTTAAAGAGTTGGTGTCTGATGGATCTTTCTCTCCAGAATGGAATCACCAATTCTTTCTGAATATTTCTGGCTCCCTCGCTTACCTTAAAGGAAATCTTTTCTCTATCGTTGATCAAGCTAAGATCATCCAGGGTATGACAGCATAGTTCAGGATAGGTAGGGGTACCCCCTGGCGAGCTACCTCTCTCTCCAACAATTAATTCCCCTTCCTCAATATCAATAGTCTTGTTTTCTAATAGATGCTTAAAAGACAGGGCTCTTAGGATTGGTATTGGCACTTTTCCTATATATTTCTGATAGGCTTCTGTAATTAATTTTGCCCGCTGAATATCGATATAAGGTTGAGTATTCAGACTTATTTTTCGTAATTTTTCAATTCTGGGATTCATTTTTATCCTCCGATTGCAACATGTATATTCTTTTGCTGGAATATCAGTCGCAATTTATTGATATGTTCTTCTGCAGGTGGCTGGACATCCTTCATTTTTGCTTCTATCCCCAGTCTGGAAAATTTTTCCAAACCCATCTTATGAAAAGGTAACAGACTGACCTTGTTTATTTTCAAGGAATGCATTAGTTCAGCTATTTGGCCAATATTATCGAACGAATCGTTAATACCAGGGATAACGGGTATTCTGATCTCTATATCTTTGGTTTTAAAGGAGAGTTTCTTTAGGTTATCTAAAATTAACCGGTTTGACACTCCGGTATATTTTAAATGTTTTGACTCATCAATTAGCTTAATATCATATAACCATAAATCAACTATATTTTCAATCTTTTCAAAGTAAGACCAGGGAACATAACCACAGGTGTCAACAACTGTATGGATACCTGATTTTCGACAGTAAGATAGTAGCTGGGAAAGAAAGTCAAGCTGAAGCATCGGTTCACCTCCGGAAAAAGTAGCCCCTCCTCCGGATTCCTGGTAGAATATTAAATCTTTTTTTATCTCTGAGAAGGCCTCATCTGTAGTCAACTTTTTACCGATGATCTCTCTGGCTTGTCCTGGACAAATATTAATACAAGATCCACAACCCTGGCATTTTTTCTTATTTGTATAAGGATAAGCATTTTTAATTTCAATGGCTTGATGTGGGCACAATGAAACACATTGGTAGCATTGAATGCATTTTTGGGAATCAAAAAGAATTTCAGGCTGTTCCAGCCAACTCTCCGGATTATGGCACCACCAGCAGCGAAGAGGACATCCTTTTAGAAAAACTGTGGTACGGATACCCGGACCGTCATGGATGGCAAACTTTTTGATATTGAAAATAATTCCTGTATACATGATTTCAATCTAACTGAATATAAATTTAAATACTTATGCAGCATATCATAGTCTAAGTCTAGAATACCCGCCTGAAAAACAATTTAATTTTACCATTTTGTTATTCATAAGTAAATAACACACTCGTATAGCAGATGGGCTTTAAGAGCCCATAAAAGAAGTTTAACTATTTGCTACTTTTAGCTCTTTTTCTTTCGCTTTTCATGTATACTTTAACTATAATATTTCTTAAGCAATATAATTTCCAACTTTGGACTTCAGGTGAAAAAATGTCAGCTAACTTATCTTGATCTTTTTTATGGTAAAACCATTTTATTTGACCCTGCCGAATCATCTCTTAATTTATTTTAACCAACAGGGTGATTAAAGAAATTATTATCTATCGAATACCATTTTTATCCTATTGATAGCTTCTTTTAATTTCTCGATGGGCAAGGTATAGGCAATTCTGATATACCCTTCTCCCTGGCTCCCAAAAGCAGAGCCAGGAATAACAACTACCTTTGCTTTGGTTAATAATTCATCATAGAACTGCTCAGAGGTCCTTCCGGTATCTTTAATATTAGCAAAGATATAAAAAGCTCCTTCCGGCTTAACACAAGAAATGCCTTTTATTTTGTTTAATTCCTGTGCAAAAAAGTTTCTTCTATGATTATATTCAACATTCATTTGTTTTATAATATTTGATGAACTGCTCAATGCAGCGAGGGCAGCTTGTTGCGAGATTGAACAGGGGCAACTTAAATGATATCCCCCTAATTTCATCATATTGGCAATGATTTCTTTGTTTGCCATTGCGTAACCAATACGCCAACCGGTCATGGCATACCTCTTAGAAAAGCTATTAATGGTAATAGTTCTTTCTTTCATTCCTGCTATACCTGCAATACAAAAATGTTTCTTATTATCATAAATCATAGTCTCGTAAGCCTCATCTGCAATGACCATTAAATCATTTTTAATTACTATCTCGGATATTTTCTTGAGATCATCTTCTTCCAGAACTGCTCCGGTAGGATTATTAGGTGTATTCAGGATTAACAATTTACTCTTTGCAGTAATATTTTTTTCAATATTTTCAACCTTAAGTTTGAAACCATCTTTTTCTAAGGTTGGTACAAAGACCGGTATAGCATCACCTAGAGAGGCCTGAGTGGGATAACTGGGATAAAAAGGATCCGGTATCAGAACTTCATCCCCTGCATCTAATAAAGTGAGCATAGCAATAACTAAAGCATGTTGAGCTCCATGGGTTACAATAATCTCTTCTTTGTCCACCTTTATTTTGTTTTCTTTCCAATATTTTAGGGCAATAGCCTCCCGGAGTTCCGGATATCCTGCCACTGGAGTATAGTGGGTAGATTTTTTTTCTATAACTAATTGAAAAGCCTGATTAATAATATTGCGTTCTGTATCAAAATCGGGCTCACCAATTCCCAGACTGACTATATCCTCATACTTACTGGCACGATCAAAAATCTCTCTAATTTTTGGATAAGACATTTGACTAACTCGTCTGGCAATATATTTATTAATATTGGTCGCCCCCTTTATTATAAAATTGTTTGATTTGTAAATAGCCGATAATGTTCTAAAAACATCTGACTATATTTCTAGTTTAATATTTTCTATTCTGGATATTGCCCCTCTCGAAGATAGGCTAGAAGTTCTGCTCTGTTTAAATCTGCAATACCTAAATCTTCCAGAGTCAAGCCACTTTTCCAATAATTTGTTTTAGTCATAACAGAACCAAGTGTAATCATGGACTCAATGATAGGTACTTTGATATTAAACTTCTTTGCTAACTCATAATAAAGATGGCAACCTATAGGGACATCTTCAGTAATATAGCGATTGTAGATAGTAAAGGGACCGGTTCCTAAAGCCAGTTTGTATTGTTCATTGAAGGGAACTACGTAGTTGGGACCCATATGTTCTGAACCAAGGATATTTGAGCGAGAAAAAAATTCTTCATCTTCAAAATGTTGAATTCCTACTCCGATCGCTTCGGCAATTTGACAAACTTCTTTATACATCATTTTTTGCACCTCTGAAATAGAAGGGCAATAAACATGGGAATAAATGGAAAATTCATATTTGTCATAACCATAAATCAAACCCCAATTCTCCATGGTTCCTACTCCTAGGATGGTCCCAGGAACATGAAGTACCGGGTTCACATTACTAAAGGCAATATCAACCACCGTATCCCCTTCTACGGGATGAACAACAGAATCTAAAGAAGGTATATATTTTTTTGATTCGAAGAAAGATTCCTGGTCTGTTAGAGGCATTGATGAACCTCTTAAGGAAATTGCCCAATAGTTTATGCTTACCTCAGGTATTTGCTGACCGCCAAAACTTCTGATTCTAATACCATAGGGTTGGCTGCTCCATTCACCAATAATCACTTTTTTGTCACAAACCATTTCCCTCATCATCTTTTTCATAATTAATGAACCAAAATTAGCAGTTGTAAAATGAATAACCATGCCATCTTCTAAGTGGGGAATTAATTTTTCAAGAAAAGCCTTATTGCCAACCGCAGGAAAACTCATTATTATTATTCCTGCATTTCTGACAGCTTCTTTAATATCATCTGTAACAACGCTTAATTTTGTCAAGCCTTCTCTTTTAAAGCCATATAAACTTTGCTGTAAACCACTTAAACGGATTTCCTTTTTATCTTTAATGCAGCCCAGGCCGTTAAAAAATTCCGGAAGCTCATAGAAACGCACTTCTTTCCCCTGATGAGCAGCACAGGCAGCATGACCACGTGCAGTTGCACCTCCTCCCAGAACGGCAATTGGTTTATCTTTTAAATAACTCATATCAACCATTTCTAGATCTCCTTTTTATTTACAAATATAGAATTTTAAATTCTTTATTTTAAAAACGTCCTCCTAAAACTAATCTAGGTAGCCATAATGCTAATTCGGGAAAATAAGTAACAGCCATCAGAGTAGGTAAATAACCAAAAACAATAAATATCAGAGCTGGCTTTAATGTCTGTGACACTGGTGTCCTGGACATGCGGGCACCAAAATAAAGCGTTGGTGCAGTGGGTGGGGTCACATTACCCATTCCCAGATTTACACCGATAATTGCAGCAAAATGAATAGGGCTTACTCCCAAGGATATTGCTACTGGTAAGAGAATTGGGGTACAAAGCAACATTGCGCTTACATCATCCATTATCATCCCAATAATAATCATAAAAATATTAAGCATGAACAAAATGATATATTTGTTAGTAGAAATGGCACTAAGAAAATTCATTATAATGGTAGGCAAATGTTCCTGTATATAAATACGGCTGAGCATCATGATACAGTACATCATCAACATAACTACACCTGTAGTAGTTGCTGTTTCAATAATAACTTCTAAAAAATTTTTCTTATTTAACCCTTTATAAATATAAAACCCCACAGGAACAGAATAAAGTACCGCCACTGCTGCAGCTTCTGTAGGGGTCATAATTCCTCCGTAGATACCCCCTAAGACGATTACCGGCATAAATAGAGCCGGGGCAGCTTTTTTCCCCCTATTGCCAAACAT
>CAZAJW010000112.1:0-2325 GCA_964485485.1 uncultured Atribacterota bacterium
AACCGGTCTGGCAGAATACCGCCTATTGCTTCGTCAGGATAATGCCGATTTAAGGCTAACCCCCTATGGATATAAATATGGGCTTATTTCTAAAGAAAGGTATCAAAAATTTCTAAAAAAGAAAGAAGCAATTGAAAAAGAGATTAATCGCCTTCATAATTTAAAAATATATCCTGATGAGGAAACAAATCAAAAATTCAAAATTTTAAACACCTCTCCCCTGCAAAAACCTGTTAGCATGGCAAATTTACTTACACGTCCTCAATTAAGTTACGCTGATACTGCAAGCCTGGATCCAGAAAGGCCAAAGTTGAATAGGGAAGTTATTAACCAAGTAGAAATACAAATAAAATATTCCGGGTATATTAAGCGACAGGAAGAAGAAGTGAGGAGATTTAAAAAAACCGAAAACTATAGGATACCAAGCGATATTGATTACTCTCAATTATATGGAATTTCACATGAAGGAATGCAAAGATTTAGCGAAATTAAACCTGTGTCCCTGGGGCAAGCAAAAAGAATACCCGGTGTTACTCCCTCTGATGTCACTGCTTTGATGATTCATTTGGAAAAGATGAAAAGGAATAGAGAAAAAGAAAATAATCAATAAACTTCTTTTGTCATATCCTTAGCCGCCCGAAGAGTATTCTTCATTAGCATCATATTAGTAACAGGTCCTACCCCACCGGGAACCGGGGTTATTTTGGAAGCGACTTTAGAAACTTCATCAAAATCAACATCTCCAACCAATTTCCCTTCTACTTCATTAGTCCCTACATCAATTACCACCGGATTATTTTCAACCATATCTCCTTTAATCAGACCAGCTTTGCCGGCAGCGGCTACGACTATATCTGCTTTTCGGGTAAAGGAAGAGATGTTGGTTGTTCTGGAATGACACACGGTAACAGTTGCATTGGCATTAGGATGTTTTAATAATAATATTAAAGCCAGTGGTTTACCAACTATATTGCTTCTTCCTACAATAACTACGTGTTTACCTTCTACTTCAATGTTTTCTCTTTTTAGGATTTCAATGACTGCATTAGGTGTACATGGTAGAAATACAGGATTTCCCATAGCCAAATTACCCATATTTACAGGGTTAAAACAATCTACATCTTTTTCGGGATTTAGGGCTCTCTGAATTTTTTCCTGATTTATATGTTTAGGAAGAGGAGTTTGAATAATAATACCATGTACTTTGTCATCCTTGTTTTGTTGTTCGATTAGTTCCAGCAATTCATCTTCGGTAATTTCTGAGGTCAAGGCATGTTTCTCAAATTGAAAATTAACTTTTTGACAGGTTTTTTCAATCATTCGGACATAAAAAAGGGAAGCAGCGTCTTTTCCTAAAATTATCACAGAAAGTTTGGGTTTAATATTTGTATTTTGGAAGAATTGTTCGGTATCTAAAATTAGTTCATCTTTTATAGTTGCGGCAATTGCCTTCCCGTCAATAAAATTAGTTCCTATATTCACAACAATACCTCCTAATGTTCTATCTTACTATTAAAAAGATGCTCATCTAGTAAAATTTTTCTAAAAATACTATATTTTCTCAAACTATAAAAATTTAAGAAAATTTTTTTATAGCTGATAAATAATCATCGAAGGTTAGATATGTTAAATATTTTTATCTATCATTAGATCTTTTTTAAGGCATTGCTTAATCATTATTTTTGCTGAATTCTCATCAATATTATACACAGCCTTAATTTCACTAATCAATATCTTTTTGGCTCTTTCCAATAAGCTTTTTTCAGTAGCAGACAAAGTATCTTTCTTTTTTCGACGATTATAATTCCTGACTACTTGAGCAACTTTTTTTAAGTTACCACTATCCACCATCTCCATCTGAGTTTTAATTCTGGATTTGTAATCCTGTTCCATATCGTCCATCTCGCAACCCAGGACTTCTAATACTTCAGGTATCTTTTCTTTTCCTACAATTTTCCTTAAACCAATATCTTTTGCTTTTCTTATAGGAATCATAAGGGTCATTTGATTTATGACTAAATCAAGAATATAATACTTTTCGCTTTTATCTAAAACGTTTTTTTCTTCTATATTTGCAATGTTTCCTACCCCAAAAATAGGATGGGCAACTTTGTCTCCCTTTTTAAACATAGGCAACGAATAATAATCCGTTTTCACCTCCACATTCAATCCCTCCAGTTGGTATAATAATTTATAAGCTATATACTAAACCATAAGTATACTCGGAATTGTTCTATAAGTCAAATTAACTCAATCATAATAAAATATATATAATATATTATAACAATACAATAGATATATTAACATTATGAAAAGAGCTATGAA
>CAZAJW010000113.1:0-4381 GCA_964485485.1 uncultured Atribacterota bacterium
CGGGACAGCATGGGGTACCGCAGTGGCCGTGCCTACTCCGGTTCCGGATGCTGGTTATGAATTTGTAAACTGGACACCTACATTCCCGGCAACTGTAACCGAAAATGCAACCTTTACTGCCAACTTTAAGGCAAATCCATGCTGTAACTTCTTTTTCTTCTCTAACAATACAAGAGCAAAATGGTTAATGAGTGGTTGTAGTAGTTATATATGGGTAGAATACCATATAGGAGGAGTTTGTTTAAATGATTCAATAGATGTGACCGTACAAGTAAGATATAAAGAATATGGTCATGGAGATTGGAAATATTTAGACGAAAAAGTTTATGAGGATAATCAACCCAATGGTGGCAGAAACATCAATGTGAATTGGACAAATACACAGTTAACCAAGCATGATGCTTTTTGGCATACATGGGAAGTGAGATTTATTGCAAGCAGCAACAATCATAACTGTCCAGATGTTATAGAAGGATGGAAACCTTTTGCTAATTAAATAAACACAGGGGACGATTCTCTGTTTGATCAGAAAATCTAACTAACAACACCCCACTGGTATCACTACCAGTGGGGTTATTTTTTGTCATATAAACCACAAATTGTTTTTAATAAAAAATCGATGATTACCGATTGCGCTTTATTATTTTCTCTTCAACCAAAAACAAAAAAACTACAAATCGAAAACTTTCTTTCTTCACCCCCACCTTAATCCTCCCCCCTCCTCAAAGGAAATGAAATAGTATGTAATATTCACCTAAGTGGGAGGAGACTAGAAAAGCATAACCCATGTGTTGGTTGAATACTTTTTAACTATAAACTAATAACCAAGAACTAAAAAAAATATATTTAAATTTGACTTGAGTATAATATTCTGTATAATTAATGCAGGAGGTGATACACTTGAAGAGACTAAATATTACTCTCCCAGAGGAAATCAATGAAGAGATTAAAAGTATTCCCAATAAAAGTTCGTTTATTTCTGAAGCTATAAAGGAAAAAATAGATAGGATGAACAAAGAAAAATTAGATAAACTTCTAATAGAAGGATACAAGGCAACTGCTAAAGAGGATAAAATGATAAATGATGAATGGGAAAATATCACTTTAGAAGATTGGAAATAAGATGGATTTCCCAAAAAGAGGAGAGATATGGATTGTATCTTTAGGGCCTGTGAAGGGTTATGAAATTGGAAAAACCAGGCCTGCCTTAGTTATTTCCAATAATAGTAATAACTTGTACTCTGAAACAATAACAGTTCTTCCTATCACTTCAAATGTCTCAAAGATATACCCTTTTGAGGTTTTTCTCTCTAAAAAGGAAATAAACCTAAAAAATGATTCCAAAGTTAAGTGTAATCAGATAAGAACAGTAGATAAAAAAAGACTTTTAGATGTTCTGTGTGCTGTATCTCCGGAAATACTTGAGGAAGTAAAAAAAGCCCTTCAAATTCATCTTGATATGTGAATGGAATATATTCCAAGAATGATAGGAAAGTTTTAAATTTTTTACTTTATTTTCTCTTTAACTAAAAACAAAAAACTAGAAACTAAAAACCTAACTCTATTTCAGTATCCCCGCATTAAACCAAAAACAAAAAACTAAAAACTGATATTTCATTGAAATATCTCCCCCATTTTGCTATAGTGAATCTATAAGAAAACCTGAAGGAAATGGAGGAAATAGACCATGGATGCAAATACAGTCTGGGTGGATTTTAATACACTGGAGAATTTTATGGTTGATGCTTTTGTAGGAATCGGTGTTCCGGAAGAGGATGCCAGAATATCTGCTGATGTCTTAATTGCGGCAGATAAACGCGGTATTGATACACATGGAGTGGGTCGTCTCAAAACAATTTACTATGACAGAATCAAAATGGGTATTCAATCAGCGGTTACCAATTTTGAAATTGTGAAGGATTCTCTGGCCACAGCAGTAGTAGATGGGCATAACGGAATGGGCCAGGTTATTGCTAAAAAGGCCATGGATTTAGCTATTGAAAAGGCAAAGACCTATGGTATGGGTATGGTTGTTGCCAGGAATTCAACTCACTATGGAATTGCCGGATATTATACTTTAATGGCAGCAGAAGCAGGTATGGTTGGTATAACCGGAACCAATGCCCGTCCTTCAGTTGCCCCTACTTTTGCAGTAGAAAATATGTTTGGAACCAACCCGTTAACATTCTCTATGCCTTCGGATGAAGAATTTCCCTTCTGCCTGGACTGTGCTACCTCTATGGTCCAAAGAGGAAAGATTGAGCTTTATGATAGGGCAGAAAAGGAAATACCTGAAGGTTGGGTTATCGGTCATGATGGAAAGGCTATGACAGATCCTCCGCAGATCCTGGAAGCCTTTCAGAAAGGGAAAGCGGCATTAGTGCCGCTGGGTGGAATAGGAGAAGAAACTGCCGGTTATAAAGGGTATGGATATGCCACAGTAGTAGAAATATTATCAGCTGCCTTGCAAGGAGGTAAATTCCTGAAAATGCTTTCGGGTATGGAAAATGGAAAAAAGGTCCCCATAAATTTAGGCCATTTCTTCATAGCTATTAATATTTCTTCTTTTATTGATTTAGAATCTTTCAAGAAGACCACCGGCGATATTTTACGAAGTCTTCGTTCAGCCAAAAAAGCACCGGGAGCGGAAAGAATATATACTGCCGGGGAAAAAGAATATTTAACCTGGTTAGACAGAAAAGACAAGGGTGCCCCCATTAATAAGAATCTTCAGCAACAATTGCTGGAAATCAAAAAAGAATTAAATTTGGGAAAATACGATTTCCCCTTTTAATTAACTGTAAAAGGGAATAATTAAGAATAATAATAGTTGTATAAGTAATAGAATATTAACAAAAATATAAAAAAAACAAGAGGAGAATACCGTTTTACTATGAATAACCAATATTGTTATGTTTCAGCAAATGTTTTAGAAAATTTTATGGGAGATGTTCTAGCAACACTTGGTGTAAAGAAGGAAGATGCCCAGATATGTGCAGATGTACTTATCTCGGCTGATAAATATGGAATAGAATCACATGGAATTAATCGTTTTAAGGCAAAATATTATGATCAAATAAAATCCGGTGTTCGCTCAACAGACACCAACATTGATATAGTTAAAGATAGACCAAATATTGCCATAATAGATGCCCAGGGTGGCATGGGACATGTTGCAGGTAAGAAAGCAATGTTTTTGGCTATAGAAAAAGCAAAAAAATCAGATATAGCAATGGTGATAGTAAAAAATTCTGGCCATTTTGGATTTGCAGGCTACTATCCTTTGATGGCAGCAGAGACTAATATGATAGGAGTTTCCAGTACTAATGCTGTACCTTTAGTTGCCCCAACTTTTGGTGTAAAAAGAATGATTGGCACTAACCCTATTGCTATCGGCATGCCGTCTGATGAGGAGTTCCCGTTTCTATTAGATATGGCTACTTCAGTAAAAGCAATGGGTAAGGTTACCTATCTGGAATCATGTGGGAAAAATCTTCCGGATGGCTGGATAACTAATGATGAGGGAAAAGTTATTACTAATTCCCGGGGGGTTACCAGACAAGTATATGACAAAAAAGCAGCTTTACTCCCCCTGGGAGGACAGGGTGAGGAGGCTGCCGGTTATAAGGGATATGGTCTGGCTACAGTAGTAGAGATATTATGTTCAGCACTTTCCGGCGGTGCTTATCTTTCTCAGCTGGAAATAAATAAGAATGGAAATCCCCAGGATGGAGCAATGGGACATTTCTTTATGGCTATGAATATATCATCTTTTATTGAGCTTGAATCATTCAAAAAAAATGTAGGAGATATATTAAGAGAGCTCCGGTTCTCTAAAAAAGCACCGGAAGCGGAAAGAATATATACTGCGGGGGAAAAAGAATACCTGGCATGGATAGAAAGAAAAGAAAAAGGCATTCCTATTAACCGAGAAGTACAAAAGGAAATTTTAGCGATGCAAAAAGAACTAAACTTGAGCAAATATAATTTTCCTTTTGAGTCCATTAATGAAGAATGATATCATATACATGAGTTGACAGTTTTTTAGTTAACCGTTAATATTGGTATGTTTTTAGTAAATCAAAGTATAGAAAGAAGGTTAGTTAGAATTGATTTTTCTATTACTGTTATATCTTTTTCTGATGCCCATGTTTTTCTTTTTTATTATTGCTTTGTTTTTTTTACCTTATGGTTTTACAATTTATTCTTTTATAACCCTGATTACTGTACCTAAACAAATTTGGAGGATAGCTAAAAGTCAAAATATAAAGAGGAATCATGCAATAGAACATGCTACCATTAATGTTTTAGAACAGCTAGCTGGGCATCGTTTAAATATCTCTGGTTTATCACGAGAAGATGGTTTTTATATTGCTGGAAT
>CAZAJW010000114.1:0-2727 GCA_964485485.1 uncultured Atribacterota bacterium
TGGGTTTCCTGAACAAAGATGACCGCATGGAGCTTATCGGCATTCCAGGAGATGTTCGATAGCTGGAAGGTAAATTCCCGGGTCTCATCCGGAGCCAGGGAGGAAACTGTAACTTTCTGTTCCTCAAAGATGTCAACAACCTGGTAGTGGGAGCCGGTCTCACCCTCATCGGTGATGAGCATGCCGTTAATCACCAGATCGGTTAAGGTCTCATCTGAGGTGTTGGTGGCTGTACCGGTTAAGGTAGTCTCTTGGGAGGTGGTCTGCCGGCTGGCGCTGAGGGTGATCTTGGCAGCACGGGCCAGCTGGGTTTCGATCTTTTCCTGGAACTTCTCCCGGTAGTATTCCTCCTTGTCAGCAGAGGAGATGGACAATGCGCAAAAGACAAAGATGAGTAGAATAGAAAAGATAATTAGAATGGGGTAGTGCTTTTTAGACATAAGAAATCCTCCTTATTTATTTAAAATATAAAATAGATTATAGATCAGACATTTCATATTTAGAACAAACAGAAAGAATCAATAATTAAAAAGCAGGTAGTCTGGCGGTCCCAAGGGTGGACCCATAACTTTGCGTCTCACCTTTGCAGGTGATTTGCCCTTGTCTACTTATGCTTGCAGCTTAAAAAACAGCGTCTACTGTGTCTACTGGAGTGTGCCCATTCCATAAGGAGGTATCACTTAAATTGGTTTACTGGTGCATTCTTAAGTGTATATTAATATTTTTATTATACCAAGAATGAAGGGGAAATCAAATATTTTTTAATTATTTTCAGCTATTTGTTCCAAAATTTGGCTAATTGCATGATTGGAATAATCAGCTTCCAGGCTATCAGGGGCAAGTTCTATTACTTTTTGGAATTCAATTAGCGCTTCATCAAATAAATTTTGAAATAAATAAGCCCTTGCCAAGCCATAATGCGCATCAACAAAATCAGCATCTATTTTTAAAGCATCCTTATAAACTACTTCTGCTTGTTCATTTTGCTCTAACTTTAGATAAATATTTCCTAATTCAGCATATAGAGGAAGTATTGTACTTAGATCACTCTGATAAGAAATTGCCTGTTCTAATTTTTCTGCCCCTTTTTCCAGCATATCCTTATTAATATAAGTCTTGGCCATTACAAAAGGCAAAGAAGGAAGGTTAACATATTTCTCTGCCTTCTCAAGATAACTCAGAGCAGGAGTAGGATATCCATTTTCTGTTAATAATTTCCCTATTCCATAATATAGCTCCCCTAAATAGGGATCCCACTTTAGTGCCTCACGGTATATATTGATAGTTTCATTCATGTCTGCACTATCAGATTTTTTCTCAGCCTGGTACCAATAGGTACGGGCTATAAAAGGACGTATAGCTGTTATCACAAAAAAACCCGCCAAAATAATAATACAAACAGATAAAAAAACTTTAAATAATGTTTTAGTTACTCTACTTTGTTTATTGCCGACCTCAGTTACTTTTTCATTTTCTGTTTTCTTAATTTTGGCTATTTTATCATCTCTTTCGGATATATTGTCATTTTTAGTCTTGCTATCACTATCATCTATTAATCCCAAAACTATAGTCAGCCCGAAGACTAACCAGAATAAAACAATAGTAGCTGGCAAATGCAAGGGAAAACTAAATATACTATCAACCAATACCGCTACTACAGCTCCCATTAATCCAATCATTATAGCTTGTTTAAACTTATCTTGAGACCTTTTTAATGCCTTCAGGCTATATGCAAAATAGGCAATAATAAGCCACAGAAATATTCCCAATCCAATGATTCCCAATTCTGCCCAGAGCTGCAGATACTCATTATGGGCTTTATCAGCAAAACCATGTGGATAAATATCTCGATTCTCACCTTGTTCGAAAAATTCAGCCTGGTATTTCAGAGTATTATATTTATAAGTACCAATACCAGAACCGAGCAAGGGGCGGTCTTTAATCATAAGAACAGTAAATTTCCAGGTTGCAATTCTTCTTTTAACTGAAGAACCCTCGACAATCTGGGTAACAGATGCCCTGCTCTTAATTTTATCTATAGCTGTGCCTGGTTTATTTAAAGGGTTCGGTAAAAAGAATATAGAAGTTATGATAATTATTGCCAGTAACACTGTAATAAATATTTTCTTTTTATTTTTTTCGAAGTTGTCTTGCCAATGAATTGTATACAGGGCAAACATAAAAATCAGCGATATTCCAAAACTCAGGTATGAGCTTCTGGTAAAAGTAAATACAAGGCTGGTACCCATAAACAATATAGCAATAAGTAATAATATTTTTTGTATTTTATTCTGACTGAAAAAGAAAAGAGAAACAGCCACAGGAATAATTATTACTAAATATTCAGCAAAATAATTTACATTACCAAAGAGACCCATTACCTTCTGTCTACCAGTAGCGCTATCAAAAATAGAAAAGTCAATACCAATATATTGGAATATCCCGTATATGCCAAAGAAAGCGCCGGTAATTAATAGGGTGATAATAATACGATTTATCTGGTATCGATTACTAATATTATTAATGATAATGAAATATAAAAATGGGCCAATTAAAAAAAATGGCAGTTCTCTCAAGCTGGAAAAAATATTATCAGACCAGATTATCGAGAGAACAGATATTAATACAAAAATTATCACTGGAAAGTTTACTGGAGTGGATACAAATTTGATTTTTTCAGTTGTTATGATTTTCAATCCCCAGAATAACAAGCCAATGATTACCAAA
>CAZAJW010000115.1:0-6545 GCA_964485485.1 uncultured Atribacterota bacterium
GATTTGTTTTTTCCCCATATAATTGAATAAAAATCTTAAATTTATATAATTAATTGTTTTAGTGGACAAGTGAAAATAGCGAATAACGTTTGGGATATACGAAGTTTTGCGGAGTGAAACGGAGCAAAATTTGGGTGAGGGGCGAGCCGAGGCATTTTCCGGTTATTATTTGTTAGATGAGGGTCTGGTCTGCCTTCCTTATTATAATTTAAATAGGCAGACCAGAAGCGTAGCACCCCCTTGAGTTTTGTTCGATAATTACTTTTTTGTCTCTTTAATTACATTTTTAATGATTCCTTGAACTTCGTCATCAGCAACATACGTGGAATTAAATCTGGTTTCAAGAAGCTCTATAACGTTTTCATAGGTACGAGCTAACAATTTTAATGCGTGGTATAGTTCTGTCTTTCCACTATCGTCCTTAGCATGTCGCTGAAAACCACGAATTAAATCATAGACAGTGTGAGCCTCGCAGACAGGAAGATGTTTGTCTTTGTTAATTGGCACATACGCCGTTACAGTTTTTCGTTTTTCAATGACCGCACCGACAAATCTATGCATGCCGTCAAAGACTCGATAAAACCCTTTCTCATCAGGACCACGCATTAAAATTGGTTCATTCCCGAAAGACGCTTCCTTTGTAAATCTTTCCTTGATTTCTTCGTCTTGCTTGATAAGTTCTTGGAATTTTTCTACTGAACGTTCGCATTTATCTATCAGAACTTTGTTCCAATCAGGAGTTGTTCCAGTAAAAAGAACTTGATTTATCAGCACCTTTGTTTTTTTGTACTTAATATTGGGATTTGCTAAAAAGTCGCCAATCCAGTTAAGACGTATTCCGGCATTAACTAAAATACGCTTCCTTGGATCAAGAAAAGATTTACTCTTCTCGTCCTCGTGGTTAGCTAGGTCGATTATGTATTTTTCGAAATCATTCATTTTATTTTTCCTCCTTAATATATAAAAAAGTAATTATTGAACAAAATTTTATCTAATTTCCGCGATTATCTGAAGTTTGCCGCAAGCAAATTTGGGAATTTTCGGCAGGAAAATTCCAGATAATCGCTATTAGGCATCCCGAGCGTTAGCGAGAGCCTGCAAGGCGTGACAAAAATTCGCAGAATTTTTGAGTCCTGATGTCAGTCGGTGGTGGGAAGGCGCGCTTATTCCCATTCCATTGTTGCCGGAGGCTTGTTCGATATATCATAAACGACCCTATTCACTTCACTAATATCATTTGTGATTTTAGCGGATATTCTATCTAATATTTCATAAGGGATTTTGGCGAAATTTGCCGTCATTGCATCTTTTGATTCAATAATTCTAATTACTATTGGGTATTTGTAACTTCTAGCGTCTCCTTGAATGCCGACAGATTTAATTGGCAACAAAACTGCAAATGCCATCCATACTTTATCGTAAAGATTCTCTTTTTTCAATTCTTCCTCAATTATATGACTTGCTTTTCTTACAATATTTGCTTTTTCTGGTGTGATTTCTCCGACAATTCTTACTGCTAAACCCGGACCTGGAAAAATGTGTCTGTTGATTAATTTTTCAGATAATCCTAAGTTTTTGGCAATATTTCTAACTTCATCTTTGTATAAATCCCTTAGTGGCTCATAAACTTTCAGCTTCATATCCTTTGGAAGTCCTCCAACATTATGATGCGATTTAATCACAGAAGAATTATTTGTTAAACCACTTTCAATTCTGTCAGAATATATTGTCCCTTGAATTAAAATTTCGGCATTTTCTTTTTGTGCAACTTCATTAAAAATATCAATAAACAACCTACCGATTATTTTTCTTTTTTCTTCTGGTTCAGTAATACCCTTTAAGGCTTTAAAAAATCTGCTATCTGCCCTTATGACTCTTAGGTCTAGATCATACTTTGAAAATTCTTGTTCAATAAACTCTGTTTCTTTGTGACGCATTAATCCTGTATCTACATAAACAGCAGTTAAATTTTCACCTAAGATTTTACTTACCAAAACTGTGGCTGTTGATGAATCAATACCGCCAGATAAACCGATTATTGCCTTTTCATCACCAATTTTCTGTTTAATTTCTTCCGTAATATTTTCTATAACATTGGAGATTGCCCACTCTTTTTTTGCACCACAAATATTCAATACAAAATTTTCAAGAATTTTATTGCCATTTGGAGTATGTGTGACTTCGGGATGAAATTGTACTCCATAAATTTTATCTTTTTCGTTTTCAAAAACAGAAACAGGAGAATTTGATGTTGAGGCAGTTATTTTATACTTGTCTGACAATGATTTTACAACATCTTTATGATTCATCCAGACATTTTCTATTTTGTTTAAGCCAGAAAGCAGACTATTCAAACCAAAAATTTGCAGTTCTGTTATTCCGTATTCTCCACTTTTTCCAGATTCCACTTCTCCATTTTCTAAAAAGGCAATTAATTGATGACCATAACAAATTCCCAAAACAGGAATTCTGATATTTAGAATTTCTTTATCAAGTTTTGGAGAATTCTTATCATAAACCGAAGCTGCGCCTCCAGATAGAATTAATCCTTTTAAGTTAGGAATCTTTTTCAATTCCTCAATTTGTGTAGATGACGACAAGACCTCGGCATAAACGCCAAAATCCCTTATCCTTCTTGAGATTAAATGGCAATATTGTCCACCAAAATCCAATATAATTATTGTGTCCATGATATTTAAAATAGTTCTCATTCTTAAAGATTGTCAAAATTGTGCGCCTTCCTTATAATTTTCAAACCTTTGATTTGACTATTTAAGGGCGGGTAGTGGGAGACTGGCTGACATCAGGATTACGCCATAACGTCCGCGTTTAATCTAAAGTTTATAAGAAAATTATAACATAATTTTTGAATAAATTTTAGATAAACGCTGTTAGGCGAAGCTTCGCGGAGCATGACAGCGTTGGTAAATGCGGACGTTAGGCAAAATGAGCGAAGCGAAATTTTGCCTAACATATGTATATATGCAAAGTTCAATCGGAGCAGTCTGTTAAAATTGTATGGAGCATTAGTAAATTACGAACCATAGATTAAATTTAGATAAGTATGTTCTGTTAGGAATGTGTGAATTGCATATACGTTATTATCGGACAGTTAAATTTTTTACTCCTAATTTTTAGAGAAAGAAATTCGGGTAATTTAGCCAAAAATAAATTATTATTTTGATATTTTGTTTAATATTAGTTAATTATATATCTATTGACTTTTTTATAATTATATGTTATATTATGCTTAGTTTTTTCAATTCATAAAAAATAAGGAGGTATAAATTATGTTTAGCATTGATTTCTGGTTTGGTGTAAGAGCAGTACAAGATTTGCCCGGTTACAGTAGTGGTAGATATGGCAGTTTTATTTTCAAGGTTGCATCAGAAAAGCTTCCAAAAACATGGGAAGAGGCATTTGAAATCTTCAAGACAGAAAAAGATCGACTCCTCCGTGAATTGAAGGAAGAAGGGATTTCCTGCCTCTGGCAACCGATAAAAGACCGAATCGAATGGATTCCGACGTGTTACCTTGAAAAACCGGAATACATTGATGTTGAGGAGCATTATTGCTTCTTGATGCGGTATTCCCATTAACATTTTCAAAACGCCAAGTTCAAATGAGCTTGGCGTTTTAATATACAAAATATCAAAATAATTTCTTTATAAAAGTGTAATTCTCGACAACATTGCCGATATCCGAAGTTTTCACGAAGCGAAGTGAAAATTTGGGTAAGCATTTGCCGGAGGCAAGCGCGAACCGGATATCGTGCTGTTAGGTGACAGTAAGGTTCTTGTGGCCGTTAGACTGGCCGCGACGAGCGGCCAACAAAATGCTTTTAGAAGGTGGCGAGATAAATTTCTTCTATCTCGCCGTGTGATTTTGGACATTATCCATGGTTGTTATCTTCCAGAATTTTGATATCGCCATACCATTTTTTGAATCTCTCGGGATTCTTTTTTCTCGTTTTATAAACATAGGTAAGGGCGATAAGCCAAAATAATCCTATTACAACAACCGGGATAACAACCCAATAAATCAATTCTTTAAGGATCATTGCCTTTTGAGGGTCCATGATATTTACCTCCTTTTTAAAGATAATATTTCAGACACCTTCTAATAGCATTTTGTTAAAGAACCTTATCTTGCCTAATGTCCGCGACTCATCCGAAGTTTACGCCAAAAACGGAGTTTTTGAAAGTAAATTTCGGATAGTCGCTGTTATACGCTGTCGCGAAGTGAAGCGAGCAACAAGGATAACGGCGACGGAGTCGCGGACGTTATTCGCTATAGCGAGCGAAGCAAGCGATGGCGAATAACATCGCAGCTTAACGAACTTCAACTTGTTGAAGTTGGGTGGAGTCTGCAAGGCGGAACCGTTAAGGTGCTGTTATACGTTTTTTCTGCAAGAAAAAATCAACTCTGAAAGAGTTGACAGTATGACGCAAAAAAGAAAACTAATCTTTCAAATATGTTGTTCCGCCCTTTTGATTTTGATACTTACCATTATATGGGTTTATTGATTTTGAAGTAGCTTTAAAGAAATATATTTGAATAAATGCAATATTTGGATATATTATTATTGAATGATTTGCATTATTTTTAATTTCTAAAGTTATATTACCTGAAAAACCAGGATCGATGTGACCATCTGTATTGTGAGTTTGTATTCCAGCACGAGCTATATTTCCTTTGGTTTCTACAAAACCAAAGTAACCATTAGGAATGGTTACTTTTTCATTTGTTGAGCCAATTAGAAACTCGCCTGGTTTTAATCTATATCCTTTTTCTGGAATTATTATTTCTTCAACATCAAAATTATCTCTGGATTTTAAATCAATTACATCAGATTCATATTTAATTAATTTAGAATGCAAATGTAAATTAATATGATTACATTTAATATCTTCTTCTTTGGGAAGAGGAGAAATTTTCAAATGATTTTTCTTAATTAATTTAATTATATCTTTATCACTAAGTATCATATAATTATTGGGCGGAACTTTAATATATAAATTTTTAGTTTTCTTTTTGAGTAATATTGCGTATAATGTCCGCGTTTAATCTAAAGTTTATGAGAAAATTATAACATAATTTTTGAATAAATTTTAGATAAACGCTGTTAGGCAAAGCTTCGCGGAGCATAACAGCGTTGGTAAACGCGGACATTAGGCAAAATGAGCGAAGCGAAATTTTGCCTAACGTCTCGGTATATCTGATGTTGCCAATTTATCCTCTGTTTATTTTATCAAACTAAATCGGCAATATGGGCGAGGTAGCGTTAGCGACCACCGAGCCGTATATACCGTGTTATATGATGTGCTTTTGGGGCGGTTCATTATTCTTTATTTGATCTTCCTAAATTACAGCTTGAACAAAGCGTCCTTAAATTTTCTTCTACAGTTTCACCACCCTTGCTCCAAGGTATGATGTGGTCTATATGCAATTCACAGCCGGCTTGAGTTGCTGGCGAACTTCCACACAAAACGCATTTGAAACCATCTCGTTTCATTACCCTAAATCTCTGTCGTAGATTTGCAATGCGGTTTGTTCTTTTCTTAACCACCGGTTTCTGTAGCGACTTAGATTGTTTCTTGGAAGTAATTATTGACTTTTTTGGTGGTGCCTCCTTTTCTTCTTCCTCACTCCCATCTTTTGAAACATAATTGATAAATCTTTCCAGTGACTTTCTCCAACTACCAAATCTTCGTTCATAAGATGAAACATGAAATTTTGAGAGTGGGGGAACTACTTCTTTATATTTAGGTTGTCTTCCAAGGTGCTCCCAAAGTGATTGAAGATTTTCAAAATAGTCTTCATTAGAAAAACGATGAGTTGTGAACTCTAAGTCAGCGGCTTTCTTTGCGTTATTCCAACCGCCAAACCGTTTTGAAACAGCAGAAGTTGAATACTGACCCAGCTCATTGTATTCATTTAAAGAAAAATTACTGTTATCTAGTTTCTTTGCAACTCTTTGTAAATCTTCAATTATATAATTCTCTGGAATAGATGACTGACTAATATCTCCACCCCAAGGTTGGTTATTTGTCTTTAAGCCAGCTTCTTCAAGAGCTGATTTCCAAGAACCAAATCTTTTATAATATGTTCTATAAGAATAATTGCCGTGATTATCGTAATCTTTTTTTGTTACAGACTCTTTATTGAGAATTTGAGCAACTCTACATAAGTCATCTATGAGATCTTTAGTAGATATTGATTTATTCGGTTCAGTTAATTCAAATTTCATGTTTCGATTGTATCAAAATTTAGTTAGCCCCAAAAGCATTTCATATAATGTCCACGTTTAATCTAAAGTTTATGAGAAAATTATAACATAATTTTTGAATAAATTTTAGATAAACGCTGTTAGGCGGAGCTTCGCGGAGTATAACAGCGTTGGTAAACGCGGACATTAGGCAAAATGAGCGAAGCGAAATTTTGCCTAATGTTTAAGTATATGAGAAGTTTCGCCGACTTCCTTATTAAATTTATAAAAGGAGGCGAAATTTGGGTGAGGCATTTAATTTTATTCTTTTACTGAT
>CAZAJW010000116.1:0-5136 GCA_964485485.1 uncultured Atribacterota bacterium
TGTGCTCATCCCGGTATTGTCGATATTGTTAAAAAAGCAAAAAATTTACTCAAAGAGGACGTCCTTTTGGTCATGGGTGGATTTCATTTAATGGGACAATCACAGGGAAGTATTGAGAGAATAATTTCTGAATTCATAGATTTAGGTGTTCGCTTTGTTGGTCCTTGCCATTGTTCAGGAGACTTAACCAGGCAATTATTCCAAAAAGAATATGGTGAAAATTATATTAATATTGGTGTAGGAAAGGTTATTGATTATAATAAATTATCCGAATAGTTTGCTATAACAATTTGATTTTACCATAAAAAAGATGAAAAGAAGCTATTTGACAATTTTTCACCTGAACTCTAAAGCAAATAGCATCTTCGAACCCCTCTGGAATAGACAATATATCGATTATATTAAAATCACTATTGCAGAGAAAATAGGTATTGAAAAAAGGGGTCACTTTTACGAAAAGACAGGTATAATAAGGGATATCGTGCAGAATAATGCCATGCAGCTTATTGCTTTGATTGCTATGGAACCGCCAGTTAGTTTTGCGCCAGATTATATTCGGGATGAAAAAGTTAAAATATTTCATTCAATTAAAAAGATCAATAAAGTAAACAGTCAAACCGTTATTGGGCAATACGGTCACGGTGTCATAGACGGAGAATATGTTCCGGGTTATCGCCAGGAAGAGAATGTGGAGTCGGATTCAGTGATTCCTATTTTTGCCGGAAGATTCATGATTGAAAACTGGCGTTGGGCAGGTGTACCTTTTTATATTTTAGCCGACAAGAGATTACCGGAAAAATTAACCAGTATTCACATCCAGTTTAAATATCCTCCTTTGCAACTATTAGGGAAAGCTGCCGAGAATATGCAGTCCAATGCTTTGACTCTAACTATTCAGCCCAAAGAAGAAATCTTTTTTCATATGAATGTAAAAACTCCTGGTTTTTGATCTGATTCTACTGGGTATAGGGGAAGAAGGTCATACCGCCTCCCATTTCCCCAGGTGATTTGAAAATACAGGAGTCCCATAATCTTGTTCTTTCAATATGTCTAAAAAATTTAAAACATATCTAAAATTAATTAATAAATAAGAATAGAAGTTCTTATATGTATATGCTAACCTCTTTACAGTTAACCAACACTGTAAAAATAATATTTTATTTTGCAGTTTACAGGGTAAATTTGTTATTATTATAAAGACTGATTAATCATAAAAATTAATACAAATTAATAATAAAATATGCAAATCGTGGTGTATTATGTACGATAGTCTTTTTAGCCACTTAAAAACAATGGTTACTGAATGGAGAAGAAACGGATATCCCTCTGATTTTCCAGTTATTTCTGAAATATTAAACTATAACTATGAGCCTGAAAAGGAAGTGTTGCGATATTTAAGAAAATCACAATATGAAGCACTTGAGACTTATTGGTATTTAAGACTTGTTGAAAATACACCCCATATTTTTGATTTATACAAGAGAATTTACAATGATCCGAAAGAACTTTTTAATTCTTTAAGTTTATCTATTTCTTCAGAAGATTTAATTGATATCATGAGTAGTGGTACTGGAATACAGGCAATTTTTGAAAAGATAAAGAATGATGATAGTTTTGTCAAAAAATATAACCTCGAAGGCCTTAAGGAAACATTGTCTTTAACCTATCCAAGCTATATATTAGCCCTGGCAATGGGCGCTGGCAAGACTGTTCTTATAGGTTCAATTATTGCAACAGAGTTTGCAATGTCACTTGAATATCGTCAAAGTAATAATTTTGTTAAAAATACTTTGGTATTTGCCCCCGGAAAAACAATCTTAGGCGCTTTAAAGGAATTGTCCGATGTCCCTTATGATAAAATATTGCCTCCACGTTTATATAAAGAATTTATTACCTCAGTAAAGTTTATTTATACCAGGGATGGAGAAAAAGATATTCCGGTAATTCCAAAGAGTTATTTTAATATAATAGTTACCAATACTGAAAAGATAAGAATTCAAAAACAGTCTATTAGGAAATCATTAATTAAAAATCTATTTACAGATTTATCTAAAGAAGATGAAGTCAAACAGGAAATAGCCAATAGAAGGCTTCAAACAATAGCTTCCCTGCCTGATCTAGCTATTTTTTCTGATGAAGCACATCATACTTATGGACAGGCATTAAATAAAGATTTGAAAAGAGTAAGGCAAACTGTTAATTATCTTGCAGAAAAGACAAATGTATTAGTTGTGATTAATACTACTGGTACACCCTATTATAAAAAACAGATATTAAAAGATGTGATTTATTGGTACGGCTTATCCAAAGGTATACAGGATGGTATTTTAAAGGAAGTAAAGAATAACATCATTGCCTATCCCAAAGTTAAAGATAAAGATTTTATAAAAGATATCATTGAAGATTTTTTTAATAACTATGAGAATATTAAGATCTATGATGGGTCTCCTGCTAAGATGGCTATATATTTTCCAAAAATAGAAGATTTGAGAATTTCCAAACCCATAGTTGAAAGGACTTTGGTTAGTATTGGCCAAGATCCCTCAATTGTATTGGAAGTACATAATGAGTCAGATGATGACATAAAAGATTTATTTGATAACAGAATAAATGATCCAAAACTACCATATCGTGTATTTCTTTTAGTTAACAAAGGTACGGAAGGCTGGAATTGTTTATCTTTATTTTCTTGCGCATTAGCCAGAGAATTAAAAAAGAGTAATAATTTTTGTTTGCAGGCAGCCTGTAGATGTTTAAGGCAGATTCCCGGTAATAATAGCAAAGCCAAAATATATCTTTCAGAGAAAAATGTGAAAATTTTGGACTTACAACTAAAAGAAACATACGGAGAAACCCTTCAGGACCTGAACATATCAACGCAGAATTTTAAAAAGGATCGCCTGATTTTAAGAAAAATACAAATACCGCCAATATTAATTAACAAAAAAATAAAAAAAGTTATACCTTATATTAAGAAAGAAAAATCTTTTAGTTTTGATATCCTAAAACCCAAAAGTATTAATAATAGCAGGGAGAAAACAATTTATGATTTAAGGGATATCCCTGATACTAAAGGAGTATTGATAAAGCAGAGCCAAGAAGAGATAGTAATGGAAGAAGACTTTCTTGATATTTTTCATTTTGCTGTTGAATTATCATCTTTGTATGATGTTTCTGTTTTGCCAATATATGAAAAATTGATGAAATTATACCCCGAAGGAGATATTACTTTAAGCCAAGCAGATAATATTAAAATGCAAATAGAAGAAAAGATGAAAAATTATAAGATTGTTGAAGAAGAGATTGAAGTTGCTCTCGCTCTTGTAAAACCTGAACATTTTAACAAAGAAGAAAAAGACAAACATACTGTTTACACAACAGAAATAGTCTTTCATAAAAATAAGGAAAATTTGCTTTTAAAATATGATGGATTTAAAGAGAGAAATAAAGGATGGTATCAATTGGATTTTGGATTTCATTACACACCGTATAATTTCGATTCAAATCCCGAAAAGGACTTTTATATAAAATTGTTAAATCTATTGAACGAGGATCCCTCGGATGTGGAAGATATCTATTTTACTGGTGCGATTACGGATCCCAACAAAACTGACTTTTTATTTGAATATAAAGGGAAAGATGGGAAATACCACAACTATACTCCTGATTTTCTTATAAAGAAAAAAAATGGTAAAGTGATTATTATTGAAATAAAAGGCGAACCATATGAAGATGAAGAAAAAGAAAAAGCTATCAAGGAAATTGAGGGCTTAAATCCTGAAAAACTAAAGTATGAAATACTAAAAACCAGTAGTGATGTAATTGGTTTCCATAATATAAATAAAGTCAAAGAAGATATCTATGGTAAATAGTAAAAAAACTTCACTTCCTAAAAAAATTACTAATTTTTATAAAAGATGGAATATAGATTATAATACAGACAAAATGTTTATCGATTTTAAGAATCGCACACTTTCCACAATTGATAATATATTGGGAGAAAAATTTCTATCTAATAATGAATTAGAAAGATCTTATTTAAAGATAATTGCCAAATATTTTCCTCAATCAAAAATAATTATTCCAAGGAGTATTTCTGCTATTTCTGCCCAAATTTCAAAAATGACCTCTGAAATTTCAATAAAAGAATTAAAATTTAGTGATTCAACTGTTTATAAATTTTTTTTAGAAGAAAATGATTTTGTTAAATACATTTATTATCTGCAGGTGTTATTTTGGTTGGATCTTGACTCTGGAATAAAAGAAAAATTATATTATGGCTTTAAAGAAGATATTGATTTTTCATTGTTGGACATTAAAATAGTAAAAATAAAAGAGGATAATTTTATCATTTATCCTAAGGGAGCCCGATTATTAGATGAAAAATTAATTAATGATGTTTTGGGTTGGTTAAGTTCGTATCCCAAAGCTCAGAATAATTTTATATCAGCTTTAGAGAAATATCAAAATAAGCATTATACCAGGAATCTTATTGATGACCTAAGGCTATCTCTTGAGTTTTTATTAAAGCTTATTTTTAGTAATAAAAAAAGTTTGGAAAATCAAAAAAACGCCTTATTTGAATATTTAGATAAGAAAAAAGTTCCAGTAGAATTAAAAAATATGTACTGGAAAATTCTTGATTATTATAACAATTACCAGAATAATTATGCAAAGCACGAAGATAAAATAAATAGCTCAGAAGTTGAATTTGTCATCTATTTAACCGGAACATTTATGAGATTCTTAATTACATTGGAGGCCATTTAATATGAGTGAAAATAATATCAAAATAGAATCAGCTAAAGGCAGGCCCATGCTTAACTGGGTTGGCAAAAGACCTCTTGAATATGTAAAAGGATTCCCTTCACAAATAATAGAATCTTTTGATCCTTTTAAAGTTAATAATTTTTACAAAGTTCCTTCTTTCAATGATCTCAATAATAATTGGCAAAATCTTTTATTCCACGGGGATAATAAAGATGTATTGGCAACGCTCTTAGAATTAGGGTTTAGAGGAAAGATTGATTTAATATATATCGATCCACCCTTTAAAAGTGGAGCAGACTATGTAAGGAAAGTTCAACTTAGAGGATTAAAAAATTTGGGGAAAATCGAAGATGATGATGCTTCAGT
>CAZAJW010000117.1:0-7611 GCA_964485485.1 uncultured Atribacterota bacterium
ATAAACTTGGCACCGGCTGTAATCGCCTTTTTCGCTTGCTCTATAGTCAAAACAGTACCAGCTCCAACCAGAAGTTCGGGTAATTCATTTGTTAAGGCTTTGATAGAATCTTCAGCAGCAGCTGTCCTGAAGGTAATTTCAGCAATTGGAAGATCCCCTTCGAGAAGTGCCTTACCTAAAGGTATGGCATCCTTTGTGCTCTCGATCTTTACTACCGGAACAATTCCCAGTTCTCCAATCTTTTTTAGGATTTCATTCATTAACAACACCTCTCTTTCAATTAAATCTTATTTAATTCAGACATTGCTATATAATTGTTTTTATATAACTTGATACTAAATATATTCATTTTCCGGTTTATATCCTAAGTGTGAAGATATTTTTTGACAGGTTTCAATAAGGTGTTCCTTTAAATGATTTTGTTTACTATAATTCACTCTATAAGAGGGACTGGAAATACTCACTGCTGCAACCACCTTTTCCTTATAATCTTTTACAGGAGCTGCAATACAACGAACGTCTTTTTCATTTTCTTCTCTGTCCATAGCAAAACCTTTTTGAATAACCTTATTAAGTTCACATTCCAGCTGTTTTCGGTCAGTAATCGTATTCTGGGTAAGTCTGGAAAGCTCTAATCTGTCTAATAAACTCTTTCTATCTGCTGGTGGAAGGTATGCCATAAGTATTTTACCCAACGCAGTGCAGTGCAGCGGTCCTCTCCTGCCAACATATGAAATCATTCTAATAGTTTGTGATGATTCTTCTTTTGCCAGGTAAAGTACATTGGTATCTTCTAAAACTGCTAGATGCACAGTTTCATCACAATTTTTTGCTAGTTCTCTGAGATAGGGTTTGGCTTCTTTTACCAGGTCAATCTGATTAATTTTTGCCATTCCTAATTCTATCAATTTCAAACCTAATTGATATTTTTGAGTAATCGGGTTTTGCTGTACATAGCCTCCATATTTTAGGGTATCAAGTATTCGATGAACTGTGCTGGGATAAAATTTTAACTTTTCACTGATTTCACTCATACTCATTGGAGATTTATGTTGCAATAAAACTTCAAGTACAGCAAATGTTTTTGTTAATACTTTGATTGGATAGTTTGGAGATGATTTTATCATGTTTATTTCTCAATTTCTATAATATAGAAACTATTTCTATATTTATTATTATAAAAAATAATTCTACTTTTGTCAAATTTTAAAGTATTAAAATTGAAATTATTTTCTATTAAGGTTTCTACTACCTTTTGAAAATCAGTATCTCCATATCCTGGCACCAGTAATTGCTAAATACTCTCATCTTAATTCACTTTTAATATTGGACAGATATAGAATTCCTAAGAGAATTGTAAAAAAGCCACTCAGTTGGTAAAAATCAGGCATTTCTCTTAAAATGAACCAGGCAAGTAAAATGGAAACTGCTGGATATGCCGAGATAATGGCAGTGGCTTTGGACAAATTAATACGTTTAATGGATTCATAGAAGGTATAATAAGTTAAGGCATAAATCACAATGCCGTAAAAAACAAGAATAGCTAGAATGTTCATTTCTTTCAACCGGTTAAATTCATGTACCCCTGCTAACTGGCTTATAACCAATAAGAAAACCCCACCATATAGAGTCCTGCCGGCAGCAATAAAAAGAGGATTTAGATTATATTGGCTTAATAATCGTTTACTAAAAATATGACCAATCTGATAACAGAGAGGTGTGCCTAAAACCAACAAATCCCCCCAGTTCAAGGAAAATGTTCCCTGATATACAACTAATAATGTTCCAAAAATTATAATCAAAGTAGTTACAATCTGTCGTAACATCACCTTTTCGTTTAGCAGTATATATCCGATAAAAAGGGCATATATCGGTTCCACCTGCAACAAAATAGCGGAATTGATTCCACTGGTTAACCTGACACCGTAAAAAAACAGGATATTTGATATTGTGGTACCAAAAAACCCAATGAATAACAAAGAAAGAAAAAATCTTTTGTCTAATAATGTACTAATCGAAATTCTTCTAAACAAGATAAAAATAATTAACCCGGCTGCTGCTATCAGATTAGTGAGAGCTGCAAAAAAAAGCGGGTGGACTAGGGAAACGCCATACTTACCTAAAATAGGCAAGGCTCCGTGAATAAATACACATATAATGACCAGGATAACCCCTTCTTTTTCTCTCTTTTCCATAAATATTCCTTAAATATTAATAAACGGTTCTCATACCACATTGGATGATTATAAATTTTTTTGACTTCAGCTAAAGACAATATTCTAATAACTTAAACTACTATGTTATAATAACATTATCATATAGATAGAGAAAGGGTAGATATGTTATTCTCAAAAAGAATAAAAAATAATATACCCATCTTGCTACTTATCCTACTATTCATTCAGCTATTGGGAAGCCTAAGCCTTGCTCAGCCATCTTCGTTTATTTATGTTTTTAGCGTAGAGGGTACTATTAATCCTATAACTGCCCAATATATAGTAGAAGGGATAGGTGACGCTGAAATCAACCAGGCAGAATGCATTATAATCCAAATGGACACCCCCGGAGGTTTAGATAACTCCATGAGAAGAATTATTAAAGAAATGTTGAATACCCCTATTCCTGTTATTATCTATGTTGCACCACAGGGTGCCAGAGCAGCCTCTGCCGGGGCTTTTATTGCTTTGGCAGCTAACATTGCAGCTATGGCTCCCGGAACCAATATTGGCGCAGCACATCCTGTTGCTATGGGTGAAGGTCAAATTGATGAAGAAACAAAATCAAAGGTTGTTAATGATGCGTCTGCCTATATTAAAAGTATTGCTGGCAGAAGAAACAGAAATGTAGAAATAGCTGAAAAATTTGTAAGAGAAAGTATCTCTATAACTGAGCAGGAAGCATTGGAAAATAACATCATTGAATTTGTTGCCGATAGTATAGATGACCTGATTTTTATGATTGATGGAGTTAAAGTAACAACCTCGCAGGGAGACAAAAAAATAGCGACAGAGGGAAAAGAAATTATTGAATACAATATGTCAATTACTGATTTATTCCTTCATACACTTACTGACCCCAATATTGCTTATATCCTTTTATTTCTGGGTATATATGGTATTCTAGGTGAGTTCAGTAATCCCGGAGCATTATTTCCCGGTATTTTTGGTGGTATCTGCCTTATCCTCGCTTTTGTTTCATTCCAGATGATACCCATCAATCTTGCCGGAATTATTCTTATTGCTGCAGGTCTTATTCTATTTATCGTTGAAATATACACACCTACTTTTGGGATACTTACAGCGGGGGGAATTGCTTCCTTAACCCTTGGTTCTTTCATGCTTACCAAAGATTTAGCGCCCTTTCTACAGATTTCATCAGGGGTGATTATTACCATGATAGTTGCAACCGGAATATTCTTTATCTTTGCAGTAACCAAAGGAATGAAAATACAATGGAGAAAACCCATTTCCGGCAAAGAAAGCATGACCGGTATGGTAGGAACTGCTAGAACTGATTTAAACCCGGATGGACAAATATTTATTCACGGGGAAACATGGCAAGCTGTCACATCTAACGGCACGCCCATTAAAAAAGGAGAAAAGGTTGTTGTGATATCATTAGAAGGGCTTCGCCTAATAGTCAAAAAAACTGATAAAAAGGAGGAATAAAAATGGATATTATCACTTCATCAAGTCTATACCTGGGTATTCTTATTGTTATAGTCATTATTTTATCCCAAGCTATCAGAATCGTTAAAGAATACGAAAGAGGGGTAATCTTCCGTTTAGGAAGAATTGTAGGAGCGAAAGGTCCGGGCCTTATTATTCTAATTCCGATCATTGACCGTATGGTAAAAGTCAGTTTACGAACAATCAATATGGATGTACCGGCCCAAGAAGTTATCACCAGTGATACAGTCCCTATTAAAGTGAATGCAGTCATTTACTTTCGGGTTATCGACCCGGTTAAAGCTGTTATTTCGGTAGAAAATTATATCTCTGCTACTTCCCAGATAGCCCAAACCACTTTGAGAAGTGTTTTGGGAGAAAGAGATTTAGATACTTTCCTGTCAAAGAGAGAGAAGGTAAACCAAACCCTTCAACAAATTGTAGACGAACAGACTGATCCCTGGGGAATTAAAGTAAGTACCGTGGAAACAAAAGATGTAGAATTACCGGAAAATATGAGGCGTGCCATGGCCAAGCAGGCTGAAGCTGAAAGAGAGAGAAGGGCAAAGGTAATTCATGCCGAAGGTGAATTCCAGGCTTCTGAAAAACTGGTTCAGGCAGCAGAAAAAATGAGCTCTCAGCCACTGGCATTGCAATTACGTTATCTGCAAACTTTAGGGGTTATTGCTGCAGACAAAAATACTACTACCATATTCCCCTTCCCGATGGAATTAGTTAGACCATTTTTAGAAGTTTATAACAAACAGCAGAAATCTTCATCTACCTCTGAGGAAGAAACAAAATAATAAAGGACAGACAATAAAATACAAGGTAGATTTCAGATATGACTGACATATTGCATGATCTAAGCTAGCAACAAATTGGAATTTAGATAAATCATAGATGAAGTATATAAGGTTTTATCTATCTTAGATTATGACCTTATATACTTCATCTCCGCCTCTTACTCTTTCTTCTACTTTAATTCCCACAGAATCACCAGCTCTGGCTGTATCCACTTCTTCTTTGTCAATTTGCATTGATTCAATTTCCTGCGAAAAATCAGTTGTATGGCCGGTAAATTGAAGTGTATCTCCTATCCTAATTTCCCCTGATTCGATATCAATAGCTGCTACACCAATCTTTGCAAAATAATCAATAACATGACCAACTAATTCTTTCTCCATTTTTAAAATCTCCTTTTAAATATTTATAAATATATTATAAATAAGATAATCAAGTTAGTAAAGTCTTTGAAAGCCTATGATTCTTAATAAGCCCTGCCAAAATAAACTAGGGATGAAGATTCTTTTCCACAATAAATACATTTTCCTTTATCATCACTTTCTTCCATCGCCAAACATCGAATAGTCGCTTTGGTATCTTTTTTTATCTGGTCTTCACATTCCGAGTTACCACACCAATATGCTTTCACAAAACCTCGTTTCTCTTCCATGATCTTCTTAAATTCACTATACTGTTCAGCAAATCTAATATTTTCTTCCAACTTTACTCTGGCGCTCAGGTATAAGTTGTTTTGAATATCTTCCATCCATTTCTCCAAAGTCGGGACCAATTCAGTTTCCTTAATAATCGTTTTGTTGCCTTTATCTCTTCTTACTGCTACAACCTGATTGTTAGCCATATCACGAGGTCCTAGTTCCAAACGAACAGGAACACCTTTCATTTCCCATTCATTAAACTTCCATCCAGGGGTGTAGGCATCTCGATCATCCAACTCAACTCTAAAATTTTTAGATAGTGTCGTTTCCAACTCCCGGGCTTTTTTCAATACTTCCTGTTTAGTCTTATCGAAGAGAATAGGTATAATAACAACCTGAACAGGGGCAACTTTCGGGGGCATTTTCAAACCACGTTCATCTCCGTGAACCATTATTATTCCGCCGACAAGCCGGGTTGAAGTCCCCCATGAAGTAGTCCAGGCATATTGTTCCTCCTGATTTTCGTCCAGGAAACGAATATCAAAAGCCTTAGCAAAATTTTGACCCAGGTTATGTGAAGTGCCGGCTTGCAATATTTTACCATCACTCATTAATGCTTCCAGTGTATAGGTATGCACCGCACCGGCAAATTTTTCATTGCTGCTCTTTTTACCCACAAGTACCGGGATAGCCAAATCTTTTTCAATATATTCTTTATAGACATCTAATAAAATCTTTAAAGTCTCTTCTTCTGCTTCCTGCTGATTCTTATGGGCAGTGTGTCCTTCCTGCCACAAAAACTCCGTGGTTCTTAAAAAAGGCCTGGTTACTTTTTCCCAGCGAACAATATTAGCCCACTGATTAATTAAAATTGGCAAATCACGCCAGGAATGAACCCATTTGGAATAAAGGCTTCCAATTATGGCTTCAGAAGTAGGTCTTACTGCCAACCGCTCTTCCAGCTTTTGCTCTCCCCCATGAGTAACCCATGCTACCTCTGGTGCAAAACCTTCCACATGTTCGGCTTCTTTTGTTAACAGGCTCTCGGGGATAAAGAGTGGAAAATAGGCATTTTTATGACCAGTTGCTTTAATTTTCTTATCCAGGCATTGCTGCATATTTTCCCATAAAGCATATCCATATGGTTTAATAACCATGCATCCCTTTACCATTGTATAATCAGCTAAATCAGCTTTCTTAACCACATCAATATACCACTGGGAAAATGCTTCATCTTTTGATGCAATTTCTTTTACGAATTCTCCATCATTCATGATTGTACTCCTTAGTTTCTTTGCTCTATTAAGATATTATGATTGAAAAAATTTTATCATATTTCCCTTTAATTGTCTAAAGATGTATTCTGTATCTCTCAATAATTAGCAAATTGTAAGTAAATATCGCACCCGCAAAGCAGGTGACTTTAAGAACCTCTAGAAGTGGGTGATTCTCTGTTTACTTTTAGCTAAGTCTTTTTCTTCTATTTTAACTGAATATTTACAAGTAATATAACTCTTTTAGATTTCATATGAAAAATGATCATATGGATTATCTTGATATTTTTATGGTAAAATTTTTATTTAACCATTACCAACTTCTAAGAAAGTGTTTTTTTATGGTTAAACAAACCTGTCATTTTTTAAAAACCATAACTGAACTTATTGTTCCTTTCTACCACAAAATAGTGCTAATAATTTAATTATTTATTAATGTATTAGAAACATATGTGTTCTCAAACCAAACAAAATAACATAGATATATAAGTAATTAATTTTAAAACATAATTTGCAAAAAAACTAATAAAATAATAGTTTGTTATATTTTTAACAGTTCAAAAATTTTTTAGTTATTACTGAATAATTGACACAATTTCTATTGCTTGACTTTTTAATTTGTATACGATATATTAGTGCTATAAATTGTTATTTTGTCATTTATAATAATCTAGTGAGGTAAAAGTTGGTAGGAAAATTATCACGAAGCCAGGAAGTATATTCTACGCTTAGACAGATTGTACGGGCAATGGATGTACATTCTAAATATTTACATAAGTATTATGGACTTAGCAGTCCACAATTAACTATTTTAAAAGAACTTTCAGAAGTAAATGAAATCCCAACTGGCCAATTGGCTAAAAAAATCAGTCTAAGTCAGGCTACAGTAACTGATATACTTGACCGTCTGGAAGAAAAAGGACTTATTATCAGGCAAAGAAGTAGTTTCGATAAAAGAAGAGTTTATATCCAAATTTCTGAAAAAGGGAAAGCTATCGTTTTAAAAAATCCTTCACTACTAAAAGAAGATTTTATTCGCCAATTTAACGAACTGGAAGATTGGGAACAGACTTTAATCCTGTCATCAATGCAGCGTATCGTTTCTATGATGAAGACGCCTGAGATAAGAATAAAAGATAAATATATGGATAAAAAGAAACAATTCGTATAATTTTATTCTATTTCAATATCACATATTCAAACATAAAATACTTTTTAATTCAATTA
>CAZAJW010000118.1:0-5070 GCA_964485485.1 uncultured Atribacterota bacterium
TTAAAGATCCGTTTCCCGATATGCTTTCCAATAAATTTATTTTTAACCCTTTTGGCAATCTTTTTAGGATCACCGCTGGCCACCTTTGAAATATCATTAGTAGCCCTGGCCAGTTTATAAAGAAAACTTACTAACTTACTCATAATAAATCCCCATATTTTAATTATTCTGTCTTTTTATTACCTCTTTCACTTATTTTCTTTCTTAATAACCCAACCAAATATATCAAACCAAAAATAACAACAATAGTTATTACAGCATTTAATAAACCACCCTGAATTGCTATTTTAGATGCTATTTCTTCTGGATTACCACCTTCACTTAACAATTTTTGATAATAAACTCGTAAATAACCAGTTACCAATTCCCGCAAAATAGCAGATACTATACTCGCTGGGATAAAAGCAATTAAAGTATTAATTATAAAATTCCAACCTGTAAAATAATTCTTTTTCTTTTCCACTTTTTATTAACCCCCTCTTACGGGTAGTTCCAAAGAAGTACCGCCCGCACCACCAACATTTTTTTATATTCTTTCCTTATGTACTCAATGCTGATCTCTCGGTCATCCAGGATAATTTTATCCCCCTGATATTTTAGGTATGAATCCTTTTTGCTTTTTCCTCTCTTCGGTCATTTAAAACTCCCTCAAATGCCAAAATAGGCTCAAAATACGCTCATATTTCAAAAATTTTCTTATTTTGATATAATCCCCTACCCTTACAAACAAACCCTTTGTTCTATGCTGTTTATTTCTTCCTGGCTAATCCCGATATATCGCTTTGTAACTGCATTGGATCTATGCCCTAATTTTTCAGATATTAATTCAATCGGTATGCCAAAATTTTTCCGGGAATGATAACCCCAGGTTTTGCGTAAGGTATGCGTGCCATAATTTGTGGGATCAAGCCCAACTGCTTTTACCCATTTTTTGATTAATTTCCAGGCTCTTATTCGGTCCAACATCTGGCCAGTATGTGTCTTAAAAAGGTAATCGTTAGGTTCTGGAAATTTTTCCTGATCAAAATAATATTTTAATGCTTTTCTAACAGATTCATTAATCAATATTTTCAACTCTTTTTTTGTCTTACTTGTTTTAACCTTAAACGATTCTTTTATTTGCCCCTGACTATCTAAAATATCTTTGACTTTCAAAGATAATAAATCGCTGATCCTTAATGCTGAATTGATTCCAAAGACAAAAAGCAAATAATCCCTGGCCCGGTATACTGGATTATATTTGTCGCTAAGAATATATTGCTTAATGGCAAAGACTTTTTCTTTGCTCCGGATTGGCTCTACATTATTCATTTTTTTACCCCCTACCCCTAAACAACATTTTTGCATATTATATACCTATATGTTATCCAATGTCAAGTATTTTATAAAATATATATACATAAAATCTCTATTATTTATTATAATTATTGCTATATAAGGATTTGAAGGGTTTTTATTTTTCTTTTTTCCCTCTTTAAAAGAGATAACAAAACACCTATTGTGTTATGTCTTTGCTATTTTCTCTTATTTTGCCTAATGAATAATCCCTTGGTGCTTTTAATTTTTTCAATCCTGGCCTTATTTTGAGATCCGTTTTTCCGATTTTTTCAGATTTACTGATATTTGCCTGTTTTTGTACCAACTATGTACCAATCCTGTACCAACTTTTTACTATTCCTGGATCATCTCTTTTTATCTTTTTCCCCCGCCGGTAGTGTTACCTTCTGGGCTTATCTGTCCTATTAACCGTATCTCTACCAGGATAATTGACTGCTTATCGTTACCGTTAATATTGGCCTGTTGGGAAAGTTCTATCATCTCTCAAAAATGGCCTTTGGGTAACATTCATAAATAACTTATCCTGGTATGCTCGAGGGCATATCGTTAATTATGAATCAGTCTATTGCTTATCTCTTAAGGTATGTTGCTTAGTAACAAATAGAGTATTTAAAGCGATTGATACTCCACCACCTTACTAACCGGGCTTGTACTGTGGGCTACAAGTACATAACTTGCACTATCGGACCTTCCAGGAGAAGGTCAGCGATAATGCAGAGTTATGTATAGCAAAAAAAGCATTATATTTTTAACCAGTTAAAAGCTTTTTTAGCCTGGTTAAAAATATAAAGGCGGGCTAAATGAGATACTTCTTATCGCAGGGCTAAACTTCTATTCCTGATCACCGCATGCCTTCCCCTTCTCTTCCTGATCACTGTTCTTCTGCGTTTTTAATATTATTTAGCAGTATAAACAATACTAAAAACTATCCCGAGAGTTTATCTATGCGACATCGATGGCGTTTATAGAAGACTTAGCACCGCAAAAAATTACAGCAGAAATAATCAAGCATGAGATTTTTTGCGGCACTGGCTTCTACAAACGCCGGGAGAAGAAAATTCAAAGAAAAGAAAAAAAGATATATTCCCCCGGCGATAGGTGAAAACTACATAAATAAAATGTTTCTTTTCTTTTAATATTTTATTTATGGATGTTTTTACTTATCGCTAACCGCAAAGAATCCGAAAATATTAGCCACCGAAAAAGAAGATAAAAAGTGCCCGCTCTTCTTCTCTCTTTTACTTTTTATCTTGTTTTTACAGGCGAAAGACTAATCGTTAGTGTAAACTTTAGTGGGGTAGTTAGAAAGAAAAAATAATAAGGGAAGAATTCTAAAAATATAATAAAAAGGCATAGACTTGCCTATATATAAAATTATTTGTAGAATTAATACAATTAGTTTATGATAAGCATAAGAATCTATAAAGATATACTACAAGGAAAATTGGTGGTTAATTTTCGAAACTTCACCTAGAGTTATGTATAAACGAAGTAGTTCGATTATTTTATCTGAAATGCCATGTATAATAATTTAGAGGAAAATAAAAAATGTTTTTGGCAGATTTGACATGGAAAGAAGTCAGTGTCTATCTAAAAGAAAAGAATGATTTAATAGTTCCAATAGGAATATGTGAACAGCATTCAAAACATCTTCCATTAAATACTGATATTTTAGTTGCCGAATATATCGCTAACTATTTATCTGAAAAAAACAAAATATTAATTGCTCCAACAATCAATTATGGAGTGGGATTACCTTGCGATAGATTTTATTCTGGCTCATCCAGCATTCAATATGAAGATTTAAGGAACGTGATTTCATCATTAATCAGCTGGTGGAAATTGCAAGGATTCAAGGATTTCTTTCTTATCACTGCTCATGGAGACCCTTTTCACCTAAGAGCGTTGCATGAGGTAAGATATGATAAGATTTTTATTTTAAAAATTTACGATATCAATTTGGAGGAAATTTTAGAAAAGCAAAAAACTGCTAAACATGCAGGTGAAGTAGAGACATCTGTTATGCTTTATTTATTCCCCGAAAAAGTACGTAAAGGGGAAATAGAAGATTTTGAAACACCATTTGAAGAATTCAAGGATTATCTTAATCACTTAAGAGATGACCAAATTCCGAATTCGCCAGGATGTCAAGGTTATCCCACATTTGCTACAAAGGAAAAAGGTAGAAGAATTGTAGAGATAATGAAAGAAAATGCTTTATCATGGATACAAAAATGCTTAGAAGAATGAAAAATACGGCACATCAGATAACAGCGTGTTTGTGACACTTGGTTAAATCACTTCGGGACTTTGTAGACACGCAAACCGTTATATGAAATGGTGGTTTTCACCATTTTGATATAATCCCCCACCTAGAATATAATAATCATTAGGATAATTATTGAAATAGACCCAGCTTAAATGAGTTTTTTCCTAATCAGCAAAGAAGCTATTCTCTCACTCCATTAACTCACCCTTATTAATAAAAATTACGGTTAAAAAGAAGGCATAAACATAAACCAAGAAAAAAATAAATGCCTTAAAATCGATTGTAGATGGCCTCTTTTCCTCTCTCCCCCGGTATTTTATTAAAATGATCTGTTAACCCTGTTAGATGTTTGCTATCTAACAGGGTTAACCTGCTTTTATTGACTTCCTGGTAAATAACTTCCGGTCATCTCATCCCCACGACCACCCGCCAAGAGCTTTTTTTGCTACGGAGTGTAATTGAAAGCCTACACATACATAACAAGACTCTATCGGACATTCTTAAAGAAATATATGAAGGTTTATCTTATCCGATAAAGCTTTGTTATGTATAGTAAGGTTCGGTTAACGGGAAAGTAAATTGAATTGTTGAATAGCCCAATGACGCATTTTTGTATTTTGGTGGTATAATTAAATTAATTAGGGGGTTTATTATGAATAAAAAATTATTCTATGTTATTTTCATTTTGTTGTTTGTATTACTTTTGTCCGGTTGTAACGCTTTACCCAAAATTGCATCCTTGAGTATATCTTTTGACCCAAATCCAGTACTCTATGACTCCACTGATGGAAAATATCATTTTACGATAACTATCAATGAAAGTAACGGTGTAGGAGTAACTATCAATTCTATTAAATTTGATTATTATAATCAAGAAGAAGAATTATATGACTCAGATTATCACTATTACGATGATTTTATAGTTGGTTTTAAGACGGATTATGTACCAGCTTTTTCCTCAATACAAGCTGGGTTTATGCATACAGCGTCAATTACTAAGTATAATATTATAACTATTAGTGGCATAGATGATAATGATAATCCTGTTGAGGCATCGGCTAGAGTAGATTATCTGCCACAGTAAGTTCTGATTTTATATATCTAAAAATATATCAAAGAAATTTTTTAAAGTAGAAAGAATAAGTTTAAGGTTCAGGTCTCAACATTTGACATACATATTAGAGAATGTCAGATGTTGAGACCTGACGCCATTACTTTGCTACTTCAACCAATCATTTGACAGTATTTTGGATTGCGTGAACCATTGCACTTCGGATTTTGGCTATGTCTTATCTGATTGTGAGATATTTAAGTTGTGGTCTTTTTGATATTTGGTATCTTGCTAGTTGGTTGTAGTGGTATTACTCCTTCAACCTCAACTGGAATAACCGGTAACTGGACAATGACTAATTCCAGTACTGCTGGTGTTACAACTGCTAAATGCTACATCAAAGATAGCTCTG
>CAZAJW010000119.1:0-3067 GCA_964485485.1 uncultured Atribacterota bacterium
TGATAAAATCAGCATCAAGGTCAAGGCTGCCTTCTACATATTCTTCTTCTTCCTCAGGTTCAATTTCTTCTATTTCCTCTTGAAAGTAAAAGATTCCACCAGTGATTGATTCAGCAATAGCCTGGTTGTCTGCATCAAATCCGGTTACCTGGTATTGCCATCGGTATTGATGCTTTTTGGTTAGCAGGAGACCTTCATCTCCATCTTCATTATCATTGTTTATTCCATCATTTTTATTAGAGTCCTCACTGGCACCGTTATTGATAGAAGATTCTATTTCTGTTTCAGTTGTTATTTCAGTTAGGATTTCAGACTCATCCCCAGATTCTATAGCAGATTGCCCATTTTCTTCAGGTTCGTTATCCAATTCAATAGTATTGTCATTATCAGTATTATTTATATTATTATTAGCAGCTTCGTTTGCAGGTATTGCAGTTTCTGTAAGTTCTTCTGGTTCATCTTCGGCAATTAATTTAATACTATTTATATTTATGTCTTCAACTGCAATTTTTTTGACTTCCTCTTCAGTAGTTAAGTCAAATAATAAAAATTCTCCTTCAGCTGAAAAAATAACGTCTCTAAATGGAAAGGTATTAATGGATATTGATTCCCATTTAAATTCAGGATTTACTTCTTCAATTATTTCATTATTAACCGGATACTCCGCAGGGCAGGAGGGTAGCCAGAAATCAATGTCGACCGTATCTGTGCTCCCTACAGATTCATCCTGCCAGAAACCCTCAATGTAGTAACTGTAGGTGTTTCCTTCCAGAATATCGTCATCAGTCCACCAAAGCTGAAATCCTTCATCCTCGTAGTCAACATTTCTAATTTCTTGAAAATCTCCCTGATTAATACTCTTAAATATTTTATATTCTTCCGCCCCTTCAAGTGCAGCCCAGGTTAGTCGCACTTCATATTCTGTAAAGCCGTCCCAAAACTGGGTAACTGCATAAGCCCTAATTTGCTCATCAAATAAAAGATCCTGAGCACTTACAGGAAAAACTGAAAGTGAAAGTGACAAAATGGGTATAAGCAAAAGTATAACGCCTGAAATAAAAAATATTAAAGAATAATTATTTTTCTTTTTAGTAATCATATTTAATTTCACCCCACATTTTTTCTAATTATTCATCTTTATTATTTGTTACCCATATTGTGGCACAAGTAATATATTCGATTATAGTATATTTATTTATAGTATAGTAATTGCCAAAAATTAAGTGACAAATCGATATCTTTAAGCTATCCTCAAATTAAATTTATTTCTTTCTCTAATTTTAGTTCACATTCTTTTTTATCTTAACGGTATACATTATAATCTATACGCAATACGATATACGATTTTGTCATTGCGAGACATGTTGAAAACATGTCGTGGCAATCTCATTCATCGTTGCCCGCATTCTTTATCTGTAAACTGAAAACTTAAATCTGAAAACTTTCATTCACTTATTCCAGCGTATTTCACTCTTTACCATTTATGCATTTTTCCAATCATCCATCCTTATAAGTGCTTATTCCCCCAGTATTCAATTGATATTCGAACTTTCTTAGGTCTTTTCAGCACGATAAACCAGAATAATTCCCAATGCTAGAAAAATCAGGTTAGGTATCCAGGCAGATATAAAAGGATCTATCATACCACCTCTCCCAAGAGAGCGAGTAAGTGAATATACTACATAGTAAATAAAAACAAGTCCGATACTAATAATAATACCCGTAGCCTTAGTACTTCTTTTCATTTGTGTGCCCAATGGTACACCAATTAGTGCAAAAATAACTCCCACTAGCGGATAAGAAAACTTAACATGATAATCAACTTCAAAGTTCTTAGTATCCACTCCGGCATCAGATAGTATTTGTATTTGCTGTTTTAATTCTCGGCTGCTCATTTCCTGTGGAGTTCTCTGATTTTTAAAGAAATCCTGTAATTCATCTTTGACCTGGATTTCCATTTCCTGAAAACTCATTTCATAGGTAATTTTACCTTCCTCATTGTAATTGTAAACTGTACCAAATTTTAACTCCCAGGTGTCTTCAACCCATTGGCCTTCAGCTGCAGTGATAACCCTGGGAAAACGTTCACGAGTCATTTCGTAAACCATAATTTCCCGCATTATCATGTTTTTCTCATCCAAACGGTTAATATAAAAATAACGATTTTCAGCATCCCTAAAAAATACATTTCGTTGAATATGGGGCGGTCCCTGTTTTAAGACAATTTCCCTGATGATATTCTGAGATATATGATTGGCTTCGGGAACAATATAATCATTAGTTGTAAAAGATAATAAGCTAACGAAAACAGCAGCTATCAAGAAAGGCCTCATAATACGACGAAAACTAATCCCCCCGGTCCGCATAGCAGCAATTTCATTATTGGTAGACATCTGGGCAATTGCCAATTCACTGGACCCCAACAGGGCAATAGGGAAGGTTAATACCAAAAAAGCGGGAAGACGATAAATCAATAATTCCAGTACATTAAAAATAGGTACATTTTTATTGATTAACATTTCCATTAGCTCAAACATTGTTTCCATGATGAGCAGAATGGTTAATAAAGAGACTACTCCCAAAAAATAACTCATTACTTGGGTGATAATATATCTGTCTATGATTTTGGTTCCAGGGATTTTAATCATTTCCACCTTCGATAGCTAAATTTTTTTATATATTCATTTTATTTATTCAAGTTTTAAGATATTGCTTCTCTATTTATATTATATTATAGTTAAGGTTCAATACTTATGACTGAATACTTATTGCAAATTTGTTAAATTTCTCCATTAGTATAACACAAATCATTTTAATAAAAAAACGATTTTTTCTTTTAAAATACCTTCAAATACTTCAAATATTAGTAGAATAGTAAATATCGCACCCGCATAGCGGGTGGCTAAAAACCCCTACAAGAGGTTGAAATTTTTGGCTCTTTTTCTTTCGATTTTTTATTTAACCTTTAGCGATAATCCCTCTTAAGCAATAGTAATTCCAATTTTGGACTTCAGAAAATAAATTGATTTCTTGAATGCAACACTATAATAAGATATAATCACAATTG
>CAZAJW010000120.1:0-2157 GCA_964485485.1 uncultured Atribacterota bacterium
AAAAAAAGGAGGAATATTAAATGCTTTCTATTTTTCTTCCATCTGTCATTCTCATTTTTATTTATTTTACTATCTTTTTTATCATTGCCCAAATTATAAAAAATAATTCTATCGTAGATATAGGCTGGGGATTGGGCTTTATTCTGATCGCTTTATATACTTTCTTTTTTTCGGAGGTAATTACTGCAAAAAGTGTACTTGTCACCTTATTGGTATTGATCTGGGGGACTCGACTATCCTATCATATTCTAAAAAGAAATTGGGGAAAGCCGGAAGACTTCCGATATGCCAAATGGCGTAAAGACTGGGGAAAATGGTTATTTATACGTGGTTTTTTTCAGATATTCATGCTGCAAGGAATGCTTATGTTAATCATTGCTTCACCAATCATATTTATCAATTATTCCCATCAGACCGGATTACAGTTACTAAACTATCTCGGTGCAATTGTCTGGATAATCGGGTATCTCTTTGAATCAATCGGAGACTACCAGCTAGCTCAATTTATCAAGAAACCGGAAAACAAAGGGAAGATTATGAAATACGGGTTATGGAGATATACCCGACACCCAAACTATTTTGGTGAAGCAACCATGTGGTGGGGAATTTATATTATTGCTTCATCATTGCCCAATGGTTTTTGGTTTATCATCAGCCCATTGACTATTACCATGCTTTTGCTCTTTGTCTCTGGTGTTCCTATGTTAGAAAAGAAATTTGCCGATAATACTAAATTTCAGGAATATGCCCGGGAAACATCAAAATTCTTCCCCTGGTTTCCCAAAAAAATCAAAACAAAAAAAGTAGGTTAAACATGAAGATAGGACAGATTCTATCATTAGCCGGAGCTACAATAATGGGTTTTTCAATTATTTATGGACTAATCGTTGGAGATTTTGCTGGTGAAGGCAGTGTTATCTTTTCGCTATTATGGGGCAAAGTCACCTTGATTGATATCTATATTAGCTTTTTTATATTTACTGCCTGGATTATTTATAGAGAAAATAATTTTTTAAACTCTCTGATTTGGTTCATTCTTATGATGGTATTGGGAAGTTTTACTTCTTGTCTGTATTTATTCCTTGCCTTTAAAAATGCAAACAGTGATTGGCAAAAATTTTGGTTTGGTCACCGTTATAAAATTAATTAAATAATGAAAATCAACTTGTCGGATATTTTTTTAACTATAATAATAAGGAGGAAATAGCTTATGTTAAATGAATTTAAAAAATTTATTATGCGGGGCAATGTCCTGGATATGGCAGTGGGAATTGTTATTGGCACTGCCTTTGTAGCGATTGTGCAATCATTTGTTAATGATATCCTTATGCCGCCTATTGGTCTTCTTTTGGGAGGAATTGATTTCAGCAATCTATTTATTACTCTTAAAGGAGGTGCAACAGCAGGCCCTTATCTCACGGTTGTAGAGGCACAGGAAGCAGGTGCGGTTACAATGAATTATGGTTTATTTATTAATACTATAATCAGTTTCCTGATTATTGCAATAGCCATATTCCTGGTCATTCGTAAGGTAAATAGCATAAAAAAGAAAGAAGAAGCACCGCCGCCATCAACAAAGGAATGCCCTCACTGCTTTACTATGATACCTATTAAAGCAAAACGATGCCCAAATTGCACTTCTGAATTAGCTAAATAAAAATAATTTTTAAATTTTTTAAATAATAAAAGCAAAAGGTGGGCCAATTATGTTTCAGCCCACCATTTGCTTTTTTAAATGAGCCTTTAGGAACAAATCTGCTGAGTCACTTCAATATTATCTACATCATAACCCCAGTCCTCTGCCTGTTGAATAAGCATATCATAAGTTGTCGGGTCCATTTGAGGTGTTCGGGATAAAATCCATAAGAATTTATAATTTTTCCCGGTAACCATGGCATAGGAATAATCTTCCTCATCCAGAGCAATAATATTATATTGGCTGGAAATAATTGGGAAAAAACTGACTTTTAATTGTCCTGGTTCATCTGGATTGGGAACCCAGGCAGTTCCGGTTATGCTGTCTAATTTACCATCCGGTGTACTCTGGAATCCCTGATTGACTACCTCGATTTTCCCATCATCCTGTAAGGTATACGTTGCAGTTACACAAACTAAATCATTGGCAAACCAGGTAGGCAAACTGGCAATTTCATACCA
>CAZAJW010000121.1:0-29712 GCA_964485485.1 uncultured Atribacterota bacterium
CCCAAGTCGACCGTCCAACCGGTAAATTGATAACCTTCATCAGGTGTCGCCTCAATGTCTACTTGTGTACCTTCATCATAATCATCATTAACTTCGTCATTGACTGAACCGCCTGTACCGGCATTTAGAGTCAGGGTGTACTGGGTTGGAGGAATCTCTTCAAAATTGGCAGTCAAGGTCATATCCTCATTCATAGTTACGTCAGTATTCGCATCATCGGTATCATCAACATTGCCAGCATCTCCCGAGTCGACCGTCCAACCGGTAAATTGATAACCTTCATCAGGTGTCGCCTCAATGTCTACTTGTGTACCTTCATCATAATCACCATCACCTGTGGTATTTCCACCTTCTGTCGGATTGGCTACGGTGGTCAGGGTGTATTCTTCTCCATTACCACCATTGCCGCCACCGCCGCCACCGCCGCCAGTTCCGGGTCCTACACAGCAGCTCCATTCACAGATCATATCTACTAATCCATAGATATCGTCATTACAGTAATCACCAAAATCATCATGATCCATAATAGCTGTGATATCGACTGTACCAACATCCTCGGCTATCGTTTCAACCGTTCTGTAAATTGCAGTCCACTTATTAAAACACTGATACCAGTCATTATAACAGTTATTGATCTTTTCAATGACTAATGCTAATCCGGTAGAGGTACAATCAGGAATACCGGCATCAAGAGCCTGTCCTGAAATCTTTTCGGCAACATCCTTTACCAGGAACCCCTCATCTCCTTCTACAGGACAATAGGCAGTAATGATATAGAGACCGGGTTGGACATCTTCAAAGCTATAATAGCCAGTATCATTAGCAATAGTAGTGTCTAATACTTTATTACATTTGCCTTTCTCGGCAGATTTTAACTCTACGATGGCACCTGGGGTAACTTCCCAGAATTCACTTTCATCACAGGTGGTTTCTCTGGAAATACCTTCGGCCTGTTCGGATAAGGTATCACAACAGGTAAGTGGCATCTTGATTTGACCGCTGATGGTTGTAACATCTTCATCGGTGGTACCGGGGGAAGGGACAAATCCACTACAACCGGTTAGTAAACTAACAATTAAAATCAGTAATAAAACGGGTAAGAATACTCGTAAATCTTTCATTTGGAAAATCTCCTTTTCATTATTTATATTTTGAGTTAGATACCCCAAAAGGGCATCTGTCAGGTTAGAAAGATTAGTGATTCAAAAAACCCCATCAGGTACATCCTGTGGGGTAAATATAAATAACAAAAAGTCGGTAGTCTGGCAGTCGTAGTCTGTAGTATTTTTATCTATAAAGACAGACCTTAGACCCAGTACTTTGCGTCCTGCCCTTTCGGGCAGTTTACCTTTTTCAACTTTTTATTTCTCATGCGATAGGCATCACCTCTTAATTAATTTTTTATAAATGTTCAAGTAAAACTAAAAATATTTTATAAAAATGTCGTGTCAGTATTTTCTCTGCAATACTATTAATAATAATTTATACTATTCTATAATTTATTATTCCCCATTTACAATCATTTTAGACAAAAAATAATCAAAGCTTTTTCCTGTTTTATGCATTTAATTATACCCTTTAATAAATATATTGTACAGCATAAATATCTAAAAAAGCAATATCTCTAAAAATTTTTTATTAATTAGCTTCAAGCTGTCTTTGCGATTGTTTTAACCAGTAATCAGCCTTGCTGTTATCCGGATCCAGTTCCAGGACCTTTCGATAATTCTGAATTGCCTGATTATAATTTCCTTTTTCAAAATAAACTCTGCCTAGCCAGTAATAGGCATCGATAAAGCTTGGGTTCAAACGAATTGCCTCCCGGTAAGCATCAATTGCACTGTCAAAACTCCCACCTTCATAATAATTATATCCCTGCTCATACCAATTATATGCTTCCTTGCCGTACCGGATAGAGGCCTGTGCCTTATCATAGAAATACTGCGCCCTGGGATAGTCCGGATCTAGCTTAAGAACCCTTTCCCAATAGAACAATGAATTTTCCAGGTCACCGGTTTCATAGAACACCCGGGCAGCCCAGTAGTTAGAATCAATCATATCAGGATATTCTTTAATTGAGTTCAGGAAATAAATGAGGCATTGTTCATAGTCGCCCTTCTCGTAGTAATTATAGCCCAGTCTATAGTAAGCATGAGCTAAGTTTTGTTTGACCTGGGGAGAGGTCAAGTCTGTTCTCTCTATTAATTCCAGGTATTTCTTCCATTGTTCCGCTTCCCGGTAATACCAGTTAGTATACTGGTACATCAATGCCAAATAATAATTCCCTTCAATAAAATCAGGGTCAATTTCCAATGCCTGTTGAGCATAATCAATTGCCTCCGCCCATAGCGCTCTACCAGGATAATGGGCACCCTGATAAGTATCCAGTGCTTCTTCCATCTTATCTACTGCTTTCTGTAGTAGTTCTATGGCTTCGGTTTGTGTTTGACTGTAAATTTCCACTTCCTGGGCAAAACCGTTAAAAATAAAAGTTTGGGAAACAATCAATAAAAACAATATCATCATTTTATAATACATTGCCTTATTAAATCTCATAACTTTCTTCCCTCCTTTTTTTATGGGGACGGTTCTCTGTTTGGGGTCAAACAGAGAACCGTCCCCTTTGGATTAAATATTTTCTTTTAAAATAGATAAATAGTTTTCTTTAACCATATCAAAATCTTCCCGATAATCCGAACTTACTGAGCTGGCAGGGGGTAAATCTAGTTCTAGAAAATTAATCCGCTGTCCATTTTCGCTAATAGAGAAATCCAGATGGGGACCTGTGGCCAAACCTGTAGCACCAACATATCCGATGATTTCTCCCTGCTCTATCCTTTGACCAACATGTAATCCGGAAGCAAATTTTGATAAATGACCATAGCCAGTAATATAACCATTGGGATGCCTTATTTCCACATAATTACCGTAACCGCCCTGGTCATAATATCTGGATTTAACTGTTCCGGACCCTATTGATACCACCGGTGTTCCAGTGGGTGCGGCATAATCAATAGCCAAATGCGGACGCCAGATTCTTAAAATAGGATGAAATCTGCTTTTTGTGTAATGGGAACTGATATATTTATAATCCAGCGGTGCCTTTAAAAAGGCTTTTTTGAGACATCTTCCTTCTGAATCATAATAATCATTGTTTCCGTTAGGATCTTCGAACATTATTGCTGTATGAGTGCTAAGCATTTCACCTTCATATACGGCAGCCAGAATATCTCCCCAACGATAAAAATCTCCCCGGTACAGCTTTTCCACTAAAATTTTAAAAGTATCTCCGGGTTGACATTCAGTTAGAAAATCAATATCCCAGGCAAATATTTCTGCTAGCTGCACTGCTAATTGGCCCGAATTAGAATGACTAATCATAGCTTGGTATAGAGAACTTTCAATTTTCCCCTCAAAACAGACAATTTCTCGAAAAATATCATCCTTACTCACTTCAATATTATCTATTTCAGTTTGAGGAATCTTTATATGATATACATCCAGCTGGTTTGGCTGGTAATCGAACTGAACAATCTTCCCTTCGTCATTATAATGAACAGCAAACTTAGTACCGGCGTTCAGACAACTAATGTCTACTACAGAATGCACTTTTTCCTGTAATCGCAAAATCTCAGTGGGAGAAATACCATATTTCACCAGATGCTGATATAGTGTTTCTCCGGCATTTAAATCTCCGGAAACTCTACTTATATCATCTTTTTCCTCTAGCCGGGTTTGCTGGTACTTGAGACTCAACTCTTCTTCACTGAGTTGTTCATCGCGCAGGGCAATTTGGTTAAGTTCATCTTCAATATTCTGTAATCCCTGTATCGAATTCTTCTCAGAAGAATCAGCAACAGCTTGCTTTTGAGAGAACAACTGGACCTGGTTCTCCTCTTTATTTTCTGCAAATGTTGATACTTCTGTTAAGTTTTCTGTTCTTTTCTTGGGTTCTATTTCTGTAAGCTGCTGATGAACTTTTTCTTTCTTCTCTTCCAGGCCTAATGACATAAAAGGTATGTTAAAAAATAAATTAATTCCTACCAATACCAGCAGCAGAGCAAAAAACCCAAATAGTATTTTTTTAATTTTAACCGAAGAATAGTTCTTTTTTGATTCAATGGTATTCTTCTTTTCATAATTACGTTTTTTATCAAAAGTGCTGTATCTTTTTATGGACAATAGACTGACTCCTCAGTAAATATCATGCCCGCAAAGCGGGTGACTTTAAGAACCCCTAAAAGAGGTTTAACTTTTTGTTGCTTTTTAGATCTTTTTCTTTCTTTTTTTTATTTATGCTTTAGCTATATAAAATTTATTAAGTACACTATCTTCCAACTTTTGACTTCAGGTGAAAAAATTGTCGGATAATTTCTCTTAATCTTTTTTCATGGTAAAAACCAATTTTTTTAACCATTGCTAACTTCTTAGAAAGTGTTTTTTTATGGTTAAATAAAAATAATCTTTAGGCATTGCTATCAATATAAAATTATTATCTAATAATTATAACACAAAACCAGGAAAAACAAGACAATTAATCAAAATGTTTTAAATATTATTATACGAACTAACTATAATTTTATCTAAAATATTTTTTAATTGCCTCTAATTATATTTTCCAAAAAATCATTTCATAATTACTCGATTAGAGATTGATAGGCATTTAGAAAATAACGATCAGTCATGGAGGCTAAATAATCCACCACTACTTCTTCCGGGGAATACTCATTTAAATATTTCTTACCCTTATTCTCTCCCCGGTTAAATATCCATTCTGTAAAGACAATTGATTCAGTTTTTCCTTTTTTAATAGCTCCTCTAAAATAATCAAACAAACAAAAAAATGCTTTTCTAATTTTTTCTCTTTCTATCTTTAAAGCTTGATTCTCGTAAATATGCTGCAAATTAAATGTCTTTAATTGAAAAACACAATCAGCAATACTCTTTGAATACCTTATTTTATTTTTTCCATAAGATTGCTCTATAACATTGTGGACCAGGGTATTGATTATTTCACTATTAGTTTCCCCTAATGTTTCCCTGATTTTTTCTGGCAAATCATCCTTTTTAATCAAACCAATACGCATAGCATCTTCAAAGTCTTGACCAATATAGGATATCGAGTCAGTAATTCGAACTAAGCACCCTTCTAAGGTTGAAGGAAAAATTATTGCTCTTTCTCCTTTTTTCTTGTTTTCCACATAATTTTGAATATTATCTTCTGTTTTACCTGAATCCGGACTTACTGCGATTTCGTTTACTTCACCGTCATGTGAAACAATGCCATCCCTAACCTGAAAGGTTAAATCCATTCCCCTATTAGCATCGGAAAGCTGGTCAACTACTCTTAAGCTGTGTACATTGTGAAAAAAAAGACCTAGATTATATTGTCTGCAGATATCCTGTAAAATTCTCTCACCATCATGTCCAAAAGGAGCATGCCCTAAATCATGTCCCAGGGCAATGGCTTCAATTAAATCTTGGTTAAGTTTTAGGATTTTTCCAATCGAACGTGCAATTTGAGAAACCTGCAATGTATGAATACTACGATTTGCCAGTTGTTCATCAAAACTAGCCGCATTATAAATTACCTGGGTTTTCCCAATATAGCGACGAAAAGAACCTGAATATAATATATGGTCTCTATCCCTGGAAAAAGGACCTCTTAATGGATGATGAATAGGAACCTTCCTCCGGGCAGTAGAATTTTTTGTACCGAAAGGTGATAAATTTCGGTCCTCTGTATCAAGTATTTTTTTTTGAAATTCTTTCTCATTCATTGATAAATACCAGGATACTCTTTTACTTAGATTGGAATTATTATTTAATTTCAACTCTATTGCTAGTAAATATTCTAGCTAAATAATAACAAATAGGCAACTTGAGAAAAAGTTTTATTCAAAGAAAATTGATAGCGGACAATCCTGGCAATTTGGATTATTGCGCTTACAGTATTTTTTGCCCACCATCACAATCTGGGCATGAAACTCGTTGTACAAGCGATAATTCTCAGGTAAATTTTTCATAAAATACTTTTGAATCTGTTCATAGTTATCTTCAGAAGAAACAAGTTCATGCCGTTGAAAAATTCTCCTTGTATAGGCATCTACTACAAAGACAGGTTTGCCTCCAGAATATAACAAAATACTATCGGCTGTTTCTTGACCAATACCGTTTACAGTTAACAGTTCTCGTCTCAAGGATTGGCAATCTTTTTTAAACATCCTCTCTGTCAAGCCATCATATTTTTCATAAAAAAATCGGATAAAGTTCTTCAGTCGTTTTGCTTTGAGATTATAGTATCCACAGGACTTAATCAACTGACTCAATTGTTGTTCATCAATTTGAAAAAGAGCTTTTACATTAAGTAATTCATTTTCTTTTATCTTTTTAATTGCCTTACTGACATTCTCCCAATTAGTATTCTGGGTTAATATTGCACCTATCATAATCTCCAGCGCTGAATCACCCGGCCACCAGTTTAATGGACCGAAAAAGTCTGATAGACATTGATGCATTAATAAAAGTTTTGAATTATTATTCCAATTTTTCATTTGCAAATTACTTGTCTTTTTACTTATTTCAAAAAATCAGCTCTATGAACATTCTCTAAAAAACATACCAGCAATTGAATAGTATCCTCAATGTCATCAACATGACACATCTCCACTACAGAATGAATATAACGTGATGGAATTGAAATTCCACCGGTAATTACCCCGCAACGGGCTTTTTGTATGGAACCGGCATCTGTACCTCCTCTTTCCATGATATCCATCTGATAATTGATTTTATTCTCATCAGCCAGTTTTTTTAGGAAATTACATAATCCTCTATGTGCAATCATAGAGGAATTCATCACTGCAATTGCAGTACCCTTCCCTAGTTCACAACCTTTTTCTTCTTCCTTAATACCAGGGGTATCCATGGCTATAGTAACATCCAGGGCAATACCTATATCCGGCTCAATAGCATAAGAGGATGTCATTGCCCCCCTTAAACCTACCTCTTCTTGAGAAGTTGCTACTGCATAAATATCTACTTGATTATTCTTTACTCTTCTTAAAGCTTCTATGATAACATAAACCCCTACCCGGTTATCTAGTGCCAGAGAAGTTACCATCTTATCATTCATGCGGATGAAATCTCGATCAAAAGTAATAAAATCCCCTGGCTGGATTAAATCCTCTACTTCTTTTTTATTCAAGCCGACATCAATGTAGAAGTCTTTAAAATCTGGTGCCTTCTTCTTCTCTGCTTCTTCCATAACATGAATCGGTTTGGAACCTATAACCCCAACTAAATCTTTTTTACCATGAATAATCACACGTTGTGCAACCAAGGTTTTGGGATCAAATCCCCCTACCCTGGCAAACCTTATATACCCTTTATTATCAATAGATTTGACCAAAAAACCTATCTGGTCCATATGTGCAGCCAGCATTATCTTCTTTTTCTTAGTTTCCTGTTCATTTGTCACGGCTTTTTTGTAAGCTATTACACTCCCAAGACAATCTGTTTCAACTTTATCACAAAAACCTTCTAATTCCTCTTTAACAACACTTTCTACAAGACTTTCATAACCCGAAATACCCGGGGTTTCACAGAGTTTTTTCAACAATTCCATTTTTATTTTTCCTTCCTTAGCTTACGAAATATTTATCATTGTTTGATAGACATTATAATTTTTTTTGTATTTTTTAAGGCGACAGTTTCTTCTCTATCCTTCCTTTTTTCCCTGCTGGAAAGCTTGTTTAAGCTTTTGCAAGGCATGTTTGGGATTTTCCACAAAAATCTTAGAACCACTAAGAATATCCACAAAACCCAATTCATTCTTATAACGAGGAACAATATGCCGGTGTAAATGTTTAATGCTTGCCCCGGAGACATCGCCCAAGTTATAACCTATGTTAAATCCCTGGCAGCAATAAATCCTTCTTAATAATTTCATTGATAAAATAGTCAATCGGTGCATTTCCAACACTTCATCCCCGGTCAGATCTTCAAGATTCTCAATATGCCTATTGGGAAAAATCATTAAATGACCTGGATTATAAGGATATAGATTAAGAGCCACAGTCATTAGAGCTGTACTAATAATACCTGAATCAACTACCCTTTTATCATGTGCTATTATGGCACATAAAATACATTCTACCTGCGGTCGATTACCTCTTACATAATCAAACTTAGAAGGTATAAAAAGATGTTTTTTCATCAGATATTACCCCACTAATAATCCTGATTAATCTATTAATCATTAACAACAATTGAATCACCTCTGATAATTGGAACAAGACGATAAACATTTTCCTGGGCACAAAAAATAAGGTCTTTTTTTAATCCCATTTCAATAAGATGCTTTCCCCAAACACTCTTTTGCATCATGGTAATTAAATGATTCTTAAATTCCCTATACATATGAGATGCAATCAGGGAATCATCATATTGAGAATAACGTCTCTGGGACTGTTTCTCAGATAAAGAAATCATCATGCCCGCACAAACAGCATCTTCCAGCGAAACAGTTCCCCTGTCACCGGCACACACTAACAAAACTTTTCCGGAATAGGATTTATAATATTGCACAATAGCTTGAATATTTAAAAAACAGCCAATTACTACTTCTTTTGCCCTTTGAACTATTTCAATTGTTCTGACACCATTGGTAGTAGTAAGTAAAATTTTTTTCTTTTTAACCCTACTATTATTATATTCCAATGGAGAATTCCCCAGATTAAAATCTGGAAGTTTCTTCCCATTCCTCTCACCGCAAAGCAATAGCTCATCAGAAGGAATTTTTTTAGACTTCTTGCGCGTCTCTTCAGGCAAATAAACAGGAATAACCTCACTCGCACCTGATGCAAGTGCGGTAGTGATAGTACTACTGGCACGCAATACATCAATGACCACAACCAGACAATCTGAAATGTCTTTACTCTTCAATTCTTCCGGTAATAATACAACATCCAATCCAGTCAAATAAATATTCCTTCATTATTATTTGATTTCTTAATGTGCCTATGCACCGTATTTATTTAATTTCAGAGCATTGGCCAGCATCAAAGGTATGGCTTCCATGGCAGGAAAACGTCCCAACCCACCTCTTACAAATTCATTTTCACTAAAATGTTTGACCTCATCGACACGAATATAGCGTGAATAAAGTAGAAAAGGATTAGGATGCCAGCTATGTGCTGACAGGGCTGCAGGAGTTGAATGGTCTCCGGTTATCGCTATTACGTCAGGATTCAACTCTAATAATTGTGGAATACAGCTATCCAGCTCCTCAATAATTTTAACCTTAGCATCATAGTTACCATCTTCACCATAACTATCTGTCTTTTTAATATGAACATAAAAGAAATCATATTGCTGATAATTATCCTTCAGGCTGACAAATTCATCACTTATAGTTTCTCCGGTATCAACAACATCCATCCCTACTAATTTAGCCAATCCACGATACATGGGATAAGTTGCAATGGCAGCGGGTTTTAATTTAAAAAGCTCATTCATGGAAGGTAGCCCGGGATGTTTGGCAATCCCCCGCAAGAGAACCGCATTGGCAGGATGTTGTTCCTTAAGTACTTCCAAAGCGTTATCAATAAATTGATTCACAATCTGAACGCTCTCTTTACTCTCCGGTCTCAGAGCCTGGGCATATTTTATTTTTTTACCGGTAAGCTGAGGATCGGCATCTGATATTCCATCCTTAAGTCCTTTACCACGAAAAACCACTACAAAACGATGTTCTTTACCCGGTTTTATAATTACTTTCACACCATCTATTTCATTGATGCTTTCCTGTAATAAACTGCACATTTTCTGGTTTGTTTCGGTAGATATTCTGCCTGCCCTGCGATCAGTAATTAAATCGTTATTATCAATGGTGGCAAAATTTCCCCGGCAAGCCAGGTCATCTTTAGTTAATTCAATATCAATACCCAATGCCTCTAAAACCCCCCGGCCAATCTGACACTTAATAGGGTCATATCCAAACAAAGAAACATGAGCTGGTCCGCTTCCAGGGGTAATACCTCGGGAAATAGGATCCGTTAAACCACAGACTGAACGGGCAGCCAACTCATCCAAATTGGGAGTATTGGCATATTCTAAAGTTGTTTTACCTTCTTTGGAAGGGAGGTCCCCAACTCCATCTGCCACCAGTAGTACAATCTTTGATTCTGTTGAAATAGACAATTCTTTAATAATATCTTGTATAATCATTCCTCTCTCTCCTTTCTATGTTACCAAGGGTACCATCTTCTTTAACCTTTCCCTTAAAAAGGTATTTCTTTTAAATGTTTTGTTATTTTTAATAGCAATCCACAAGGCTTTATTTGTTCCCACAATAATAACCATTTTTCTGGCTCTGGTAATAGCAGTATACAATAAATTACGCTGAAGCAAAAGAAAATGTTGGGTCAACATGGGAATAACCACTACCGGATATTCACTGCCCTGACTTTTGTGGACAGTTATTGCATAAGCCAATACCAGCTCATTCAGCTCAGAAAAATCATATTCAATTATACGGCTATAAAAAAGAACTTTAATTACCTGTTCTTCAAGGTTAATTTCTTTGATATTCCCAATGTCACCATTAAATACTTCTTTATCATAATTATTCCGAATCTGCATTACCTTATCATTTATTTTATAATGCTGATAACCGTATTTCAAACTTTTCCCATCAGGGTTCAAAGCATTTCTCATCAATTGATTAAGTTGGTCCGCCCCAACAGCACCTTTATACATAGGTGTCAGTATTTGTATATCACGAAGTGGATTAATATGATAACTACGAGGTAAACGAGAGGTACACAAATGAATAATCTTTTCAGCTGCTTTCTCCGGGTCTTCTTCTTTAAGGAAATAAAAATCTCTTTCCTGCTTGCCTCTAAGAATCGGATATTTCCCTTGGTTTACCAGGTGAGCATTCACAACAATTAAACTTTTTTCCCTTTGTCTGAAAATATGTGTTAATCGAATTACGGGAATAACTTCTGAATCAATCATGTCTTTTAATAAATTCCCCGGACCTACTGATGGTAATTGATCAATATCACCAATCAGAATTAAAAAAGTATTCTCCGTAACTGCCTTTAACAGATGGTTCATTAAAAGAATATCAATCATAGAAACCTCGTCCAGGATGATTGCGCCAGCCCTGATTGGATTTTTTTCATCTTTGGTAAATCCCCTTTCCCTGGGGTTATAGGCCAGTAGCCGATGAATAGTCTTGGCAGGTCGTCGGGTTGCTTCACTTAACTTTTTAGCAGCCCTACCTGTCGGCGCAGCCAGTACTATTTTAAGACCCAAATCCTCAAATAATTCAATCAAACCAATAGTGGTAGTTGTTTTACCAGTACCAGGCCCTCCGGTTAGAATCAAAACACGATGAAGAAGAACCTCTTTAATTGCCTTCTTTTGTTCAGTAGCAAATTTAATCTTATATTTCTCTTCTAGTTGCTCTATTTTCAAATCAATATTAATCTGGGTTAACTGCTGAGGAAAACGTATTAAACCGGCAATTTTTTGACTTACCTCTTTTTCTGCATAAAAATATTGAGGCAACCAAACCTGATTATCCTGAACAATAATTTCCTTACTGTTATCCAGGAAAGCACATTCCCGCTCTACCTGTTCCTCTGCTATTCCTAATAGTTCTGCAGTCATTTTAATTATTGCATCATAATAGACAAAGCAATGGCCCTGTCCGGCATTTTCATTTAAGCAATATTTAATTCCAGCCCTAATCCGGGATTGGGAATCATTTTCTATTCCTAAATTTTGAGCGATTTTATCGGCAATCTTGAAGCCAATACCAAAGATATCGTCAACCAGACAATAGGGATTTTCTTTTAACTTTTCAATAGCTTTGGAGCCATACTGTTTGAAAATTTTTACCGCATAACCGGTAGTAATTTTATAAGACTGTAAAAACAACATAACTCGCTTGATTTCTTTTTGTTCCTGCCAGGATTTTTTAATAAGTTCGATTCTTTTTTGGGCAATACCCTCTACTTCATTCAATTTTTCCGGATAATCTTCAATGACTTCCAGCGTTTTTTCTCCAAACTGTTCGACGATTCTATTCGCTGTTGAAGGACCTACTCCCTTAATTAATCCAGATCCAAGATAACGCCGTACACCTTCCAGAGTGGTTGGCAGGATAATCTGATAATCATCAAAATTAAACTGCCATCCATAACGGGAATCAAGGTGCCACCTGCCTTTAAATTGATAGGTCTCTCCAATACTTATACTAGCCATTTTCCCTACCACTGTTGTCTCTTTTTTCTCCGGTTCCTGTAAATCAACACGGGCAATAATAAAACCATTTTCTTCATTATGGTAGACTAATCTTTTTATGGTTCCTTTAACAAGAACTGACTCTTCCATTAATACCTCAGTTTTTAAGATATTTTAAGATAATTGTGTGTGATTATTCTATTTTTATTATTTCATTAATATGGAAATATTCAGGATATTATTTTAACCCACACCTGGCGAGTTCTTGGTCCGTCAAATTCACAAAAATAAATGCCCTGCCAGGTTCCTAATTTTAATTTAACATTTTCAATAATTACATTAACCGAGGAACCTATCAAACTGGATTTAATATGACCTGCCGAGTTTCCTTCTAAATGACTATAATTATCCTGAAAAGGAATTACTTTATTAAGTTCCTGTAAAATATCTTGCTGTACACTGGGATCAGCATTTTCATTAATCGTAATACCGGCGGTAGTATGGGGAATAAAAACACAACATAATCCTTCCTGTTGCTTGCTTTCCTGGACTACTTTTTGAACCTCTGAAGTGATATCCACCATTTCTGTTCTATCGTGGGTAGGAACTGAGAATATCTTTAACATAATTCCCTCCTTTAGTACCTGTATTTCTATTTTAATAGTCTGCTTTCGATTTTTATGCGAATTCGGGAAGAATATCGTTCCCTGAAGCGCAATTGTTTTTATTGTTTTAGTCTATCATATTTTATAGTCTATTCAAAAATAATACAAATAATATAAAAAATTTTAACGATAAGGGAAAAAGAGTAAATTAACTTAAGAAAAGTTTTTATTTAACTTTAAAAAAGTTTTTTTGACTACTCAGCCTATTCTTGACTGTCCAATAAATTTTGATATAATACTAAGTATTAATAGCTACTAATAATTTTAATATTTTTTCAGGAGGTTCTATGAAAAAAACTATTACTATTCTCATAAGTTTGTTTATCTTAATCTGTTTTACAATCACCGTTTTGGCTTCGGATTATCTTGCCCAGGCAGATGCTATTTACGAAAAGGACAATCTTGAAAGTGTTGTAAAAACACTTCCTCTCTACCGTAAGGCAGTAGAAGAGAACCCGGACAGCTATGAAGCTAACTGGAAAATGGCTAGAGCATTAAGAGAATATGCTGATCTATCCATACAGGCAGAGATCGAAGACTGGAAAGATATCTGTGAAGATTACGGCAAAGAGGGATTGGAATACGCCGAAATTGCCAAAGATATGGAGCCAGACAAAGTGGAAGGACATTATTTTTATGGACTGTGTGCTGGTACCTATTCTGACGGTATCAGTATTTTAAAAGCTATCCGGAAAGGATTGCGAAAAAAGACAGAAAATGCATTCGAAAAAGCCTATGAAATTGACAAGATGTATGATGATGCAGGACCGATACTTGCATTGGGCAGAATGTGGCATCAGCTCCCCAAACTTTTTAGAAGTACAAAAAAATCTGAAAATTATTATGAAGAATATTATCAGCATTTTCCGGATAACCCGCAGGGATTAGTTTATTATGCTGAATTATTAATTACCCGCAATAAAGACGATAAGGCAAAAGAATTATTAGAGAAAGCTGCTCAAAGTGACCACCTCTATTTCAGCAAAAGAGCAAAAGAATTGTTGGAAAAAATGTAGAACAATGATGTTCTAGTGGTAGAAAAGACCGATATAGGCCAGAATTTCTTTTAAAATATTCTGGCCTTTTTTTAATCATCGCTGGATTTCATTATTTTTTCCTGAGCAGCCCATTTTCTTAATTCAACCAAACTAAGCAATGCTCCAATAATAATATTGATATAAAAAGTAAATAACCTCCATCCTCCGACATAAATCCCCAATAAATTTTCAGGAACAAAAAAAGAAAATAAAGATGCAAATCCCAGTTCGGCAGCACCACTTCCACCCGGTGTAGGTAAAAAAGGTAAAACAAAGAAAATCAAGACCTGTATAATCATTATCAGGGCATAATCTAATTGAATTCCCATTGCCAATAAAAGCAAGGGAGCAATAAGAAAATATAAAAACCAGTAGATGGCAGTATAAAGAAACATTAAAAACATCTCTGTTGGATGCCCCAAAAGGAGGTGGAAACTTCTCTGAAACTGTATTGTTTGAAACATAATCCAATTCATTTTTTGTTCTACACCAGGTTTATTTAAATATTTTTTTAAAAAAGAAAGTTCTTTCAGCCATTTAAAGATGGCCTGGATCTTCTGAGGATTTTTAACTACCAGAATAAAGAGAACAATAAAAAAAAGGGAGAAAAGAATTGCTGCAATTAACAAAAACCAGGACAGCAACTCATACTCTTCTAATGATTCTCTAAAATAAAGAAACAAAATAGGAGTTATAATTAGAAAAACAATGGATTTAATAATGGGTCTAACCGTAGCAATCATGGTGGCTTTTCCAATAGGTATGCCCTTTTTGGTAAATAATGCCAACTGGGCGGGGATTGCACCTGAAAAATAAGGTGTAATCCCTCCCAGAAAAAAAACAATATAAAAAATCTTAACCGATTCCCAAAATCCAATATTTTCATCAATAGCACGAGTTACAACCTGTATTCTCAATCCTTCAACCATCATGGAAATAAAAATTACTGCCGCCGCTACTAATAAAAAACCTTCATCCATATGCTGAAAACTTTTCATGGTATTTTTGTCAATAGTTAATAAAAAAACTAAAAGAAAAACTATCACGCCGATAGTCAAAGAAATAATTAAGCCTTTAATCATCCTTTTTCTGCTAAAAAGATTTTTTCCCAATTTATATTCCTTGTTGCATTCTTATTAAAATTTTTCTTATATTAGATATTTCCTATACATGACAAATAGGTAAAATAAATTACCAAAATATGGTAAAGTAATAAATAAATCATGGATTTACTACTATACTATATTATTAGAAAATGTTAAAGTAAATAAAAATGTTTAAGATTTTAAAAAACCGTAATTTTATATTGCCTCTTGCCTTTATTATAGGCCTTTCTTTCCCTGGCCTTGCCCAATACTCCAAATCATTGACTATTCCTGCGCTGGCACTGGTCATGACGATTTCCCTTTCCAGTATTTCTACTCATAATATGCTGCAATGGAAAAAATTATCCGGACCTCTCATACTGGGTATACTATTAAATTATTTAATACTGAGCTCACTTATTTTATTACTAACTTATATGTTAATCCCGGAAAAATCATTAAGAGTAGGCATGATTCTGGTAGCTGCCTCACCACCGGGTGTAGCGATTATGCCTTTTTCGGCTATACTTTCAGGTAATATGATTTTTTCATTATTTGCTACCTTTGGAGCCTATCTAGCAGCACTGATTATCACTCCAGCAATAACTATTTTTCTTGCCGGAGCAGAAACATTCCCCTTCTCGGGATTGGCTCTTGATTTACTCTACTTAATTATTTTGCCCATTCTCTTTTCACGCTTCATGCGTTTAAAAAAAATATCTTACTTTCTGGAATCCTGGAAAGGCACTATAACAAACTGGGGATTGTTTGTGGTTATCTTTACCGTTATCGGAATAAATCAGGCAAGTTTCTTGCAAGACTTTGACACTTTAATCAAGATTGCATTGATCGCCTTTCTCACTACCTTCCCTTTATTTTATCTGTTACATTTTGTTTTTAAAAAATTAAACATTAAAGAAAGTGATGCAGTTACTATGATGCTGTTAGGAACCATAAAAAATTCAGGCTTTGCTGCTGCATTAGCTATTAATCTCTTTGATGATGCTTCATCTTCTATACCAGGAGCAATTATTAGTGCAGTTTATGCAATATATATGATTTGGTTGGGAAAATAAAAAATAATAAGGAATGGCTAATGGTCAATTTTCAACAATTGTTAGATAAAAAAATTAATGAAATTAAACAAGAAAATTTTACCCCAAAAATTTTACTGCACAGTTGTTGTGCTCCCTGCAGTAGTTATGTATTGGAATATTTATCTCAATACTTCTCTATTACTGTTTTTTACTATAATCCGAATATCCATCCTGAGCAAGAATATAAGAAAAGGGTAAATGAACAGAAAAGATTTATTGAACAATTCCCGGTAAAAAACAAAGTTAATTTTATAGAAGGAAAATATGAACCGAACCTTTTTTTTCAAGAAGTCAAGGGCTTGGAACAGGAAAAAGAAGGAGGAAATCGTTGCCTAAAATGTTTTTATCTACGCCTGGAAAAAACAGCCCAAAAAGCCAATGAACTAAATATTACTTATTTTACTACCACGCTTACTATTAGCCCCCATAAAAATTCTAAAGCAATAAATCATATTGGCAGTGAGATTGCAAAAAAATATCAGCTTAGTTATTTATTTAGTGACTTTAAAAAAAGAGATGGTTTTAAGCGTTCTATTATTTTATCGAAGCGCTATGGCTTATATCGGCAAAATTATTGTGGGTGCATCTTTTCCAGGAATAACAAAGAGTAAATATCGCACCCGCAAAGAGGGTGCCTTAAGAACCCCTTTATTTAGAACTAACCTCTCCAATTCTTATCCAAAAAACCGAATTTTACAAACAATTATCCTTAAGTAGAGCGTATTTCCTGGCGCATGAAAACGATGTAAGAAATTGCAAAACAAATCAGAATCAAGGCAATTAAGCTGACGAATTGTGGCCAGACAACTAATAAACTCTGCCCAATGCTAAGAGGACTTGGGATAACATCCTGACTCCTGAGAGCAGATTCAATACCAAAAAATCGGACCGATGGGTTTAAAATAGCCGTTGTGCTCTCCTGAAATAATATCAAGGGTGAAATACGCGTAAGCATGTTCTTAATATCTTGATTTTTCGTAATAACTTCTAAAGTTGCCTCTGGATTAACTGGCGCAATTTGATCTGCAACTACATTTGCTACCATTAGAATGAAAAATGTGAAAAATATCCATACCATAATTGAAATCAGTGCTGATGTAGCTGTTTGTTTGAAAATAATCGAGAATAAAATTCCCAGTCCCATCCAGAAACCAATATAAATAATACTCAACAACAAGAATAATCCAATTCTAGCTAATTCGTATACACTGGGAATAATTCCTAATATAATTAATTCTAATCCAAAGATGATTACTATTATACTTATCAGCATAACCGCAATAGTAGTTAACCCAGCCAGAAATTTTCCATTTATCAGGGCATCACGATATATTGGCTGTGATAGCACGGTACTCATTGTTCCGTTTGTTCTCTCGCTATTAATAGCATCAAACCCAAATATAATTCCAATCAAGGGTCCAAAAAAACTTACAAAGAAAATAAAGGAAGGAAGCGTCCCACCTGAAAATGTAAATAATTTCAGGAAAAAATTCTCACTGGCGAATTGGCTGACATCATTACTGATATTTTGACTTAAAACATAAATAATCGAACCAGCTGTCAGAGCAACAATTAAATAGAATTTTAATATCGCTATTCGATAGATGCTTTTCACAGTTCACTCTGGTTGTCATTTTAATTAGAATCTTTATAATTTATCTTAGCTACTAGTGACATTATCTTTGCTCTGATTTAATCAGAAAATTTGAGGGAAAATTCACTTTTATTTTTGGCATCAGAAATATTCACCAATACCTTTTCCCGTAAATTTTTTTTGTTTTTAAATCCTACTGGTTGGAATGTTTCACACTTCTGTATTACTTGTGATGAAAGTGGGATGAAATAGATGTGCTTTAACTGAAAAACTGAATGTTGGCGCATCTCTTTTTTCATTATCAGCTTATCTTGATTATTTTTTGTGGTATCGCTTATATTATTTTTTGATGTGTCTTTTTTGGGATATTCAAGAAAGCCATTGGCGAGGATAATGCCAATCTTCCCAAACTCAACTAATCCTTGAGTAACAAGGTCGGCATCTGCTAGAATTATTTTTTTGTTTCCGGTATTTTCAATATATGCTTTGAATATCCAGGGAATTTCAAGAAAGGCATTAAAGCTAAACATTTGGTAGGACGGACCTGGTACCTGCAAAAATGCGGAAAGTTGTTTTTCGCATAGATAGTTAAAATAACTTTCTACCCATTCCATCTGACGCCAATGCTGGTAATTTTTATAGGCAATATCAAAATCTCTACTGGAAATATTGGATTCTTTTTGTTCTGCTTCTCCATTTTTGTTTTTTCCTGAAAGGTCTTCTTTAAAATCAGGAACAAAATCTTTAATACCATCAAAAAAAGTCGTTCCACATACCTTTTCACTAATGGGAATAACATTGGGTAAATGTTTTTCACACAAATATCTAAAATAAAAATCCAGCCATTCACTTTGTTCCCACATTGGATAACATTCTGCAGAAAGTTCCAATACAGCTGTTTGTGAATTCCATAAGGGAGGAATTGTTTTCAATTTACTTGCTATTTTTCTAGATAAAATGCCAAAATCCATTTTGTTTACCTCCTATTCAAAAAAAATTTCAGATATCACCAACTATGAATTTATTTATTTTTAAGACAATCTTTTAATATTTGTTTTAACCTTAATGCATTTTTAATTGCAAAACCTTCCTGGTCATTGTCAAAATAACAGTAAACAGTTTTTTGTTGTTGAATCCATTTTGCAATTTTATCAGCCCATTCTTGCAGAGTTTCTTCGGAATATAAACCCTGATAAGCATCATCGGGGCCATGTAAGCGAATGTATATAAAATCAGTTGTTGAAATAGTGGGAGATAATACCCCAGCCAGATCAAAGATACAGAAAGCTGCCTTGCTAGTTTTCAGTAAATCATAAACAGTGTCATTCCACCAGCTTGAATTTCGAAATTCAAAGACATACTGTTTTTCCGGAGGAAGTAGCTCTAAAAAAGATTTCAATCTCTCAATATTGCACTTCCAATGGGGTGGCAATTGAAATAATATTGCTCCCAGCTTGTTTTTTAATGGCTTAATACCATTTAAAAAATTATTCAATGCATCATCTGCATTTTTTAATTTTTTCATATGAGTAATATACCGGCTTGCCTTAACTGAAAAAGTGAAATTTTCCGGTACTTGTTCTGCCCAATTTTGGAAACTACTTTGGTCAGGCAATTTATAAAAAGTATTGTTAATCTCTGTGGTAGAAAAAAATTGAAGATAATGATTTAACATATCTTTCTTTTCTAAATTTTTTGGGTAAAAGGGGCCTATCCAATGTGCATAGTGCCAGCCGGATGTTCCGATATATAATTTTGGTAAATCCATGATTATCTCCAAAATTTAGCTACCATATTTATTAAACAGTACTATGTTCTTGGTTATTATCCTGTCTAAAAATTAACATCACATATTATATAATGATTCGGTCATTCCTTTGTGTACCTCATACCAAAAATTCATGGCTGCCTCTTTTTTGTCTCTTTCAAAACAATCTATCCATTTCGTCAATTCCTTGCTTTTTTCTTTTCCAACAGTCTGTTTTCTCTTTAAGAAATGATAAATAAAATCAATATTCCTCTCTGATTCCCAGAAGACAGAAGCGTTGCGAGTATTAATATGACAGGCAGTTTGATGAACTTTTTCCAAAAATAAATCTTTCAGATCGAATAATGAACCGATGATTTCTGGTATCATTTCTTCTGCCCATTTCCGATGGAAACGGCACATGCCAAATGTATCCAGGATAAGTTCCTGTTCAAAACGCCTTGCATTTGCTCTTCCTAGTTCACGTGGGGGAACAAAAGAATCTCCATAAAACATATAATACTTGCCCATAATAGCCATGGGAGAAAGCACGCCCGGAGTCCAATATTGATTTGGCACCATCCATCCTCTCCTGGCAAATGCATTATACACAAAATGATGAATAATTTTTTCATTTTTCTCCCTGCTTAGCTTCTTTGCCAGTTCACGGGCACCCTGACTTAAATCCAGATTTTCTTTTTGATTAATAATCATATCTAGAAGTTTTATGCCTATTTCAGCATTATGCATAGAATCCGTTTCTACAGAAAAACCATCCAGGGAAAATAACGGTTCCCCTTTTATATCTAAATCAGATGGAGTAATTAAATTCTGATCAAGGCAGTCCATCAACCAGGACAATACCCCTCCAATTGCAATTGCATCAAATCCATAACAATCGGCATGACGGACCAGTTTTTCAGCTGCTCTTTGATCAAAAATACCACATAGTGGCCCCAACGCTTGATATGGCTCATAATCTTTTTTGTAAATCCCATGCATTTTTTTACAAACTGCGGCACAGGGTTCTCCACAAGTTTTTTGGAGCTTTTTCTGAATAGTTTCTTCATTAAACTGTTTTAAATAGTGGTTTAATATATATTTCTGATGAATCTCAACCCTTGTTTCTTCCTTCATATAGATACTACGATAATTTAATGACAGCATACTTCCATCAAGAGTAGCGTAATTCACTCCAAAAGTACCACCGGTACCAAAGTTCTTTTCAAAACGGTATTTAGTTGTCGCTTCAATGTCTTTAGCGGCCATTTTTTCCTTATATTTATTTTCAAACCATTGATCTGCAACCTTCCTATCTCGAAAGTCTTCATCGACATAGGTTCCTCCATAAATTACTGCTGCAATATTATGTTGTCTTAACATTTTACTGCCAAAACCGCCTCTCCCTGCCCAGGTATCTACAGAAGTTAACTTGCCATTATCTATAGGTACAGAACAGATAGCCCCAAAATCAGTTACTTGTGAAGCAGGTCCGGTAACTAATATACGGGGGTCATTCACATAATAGTGCCCATATTTACCATAAACATAGTCCATCAAGTTATAAATTCCGCCCTCACCTTCTTCCCAAATTGTATGCAAATCAATAGGTAAAACATCGACTTTAATCTCTTCTCCATGAATTCGATTCAGATAAAGTACAGAAGGAGTTCTTGCCCAACCAACAATGGATAGAGTATTAATTCCCAGATTATCAAAGACAAGTCCTGCACCACCCATTGAGGAAATGTAGAACCCTCCCCAACAGGGAGAAAATCCGCTAAAGAATAGACGATTAGACCCGGGGAAAATAGAACCAGCCAGTAAACCAGTACCAATATTCAGACTGTTGTATTTACCGGCCAGATACAATCCTAGATCAGGAGGGCCAAAATAATCACCAACTTTAAATCGATCAACACGGTAAAATTTTGAATTTACATCAACCAACAAAACTTTCTGATAAAAATCTTTATTTTGAAACATATAATATTACCTCCCCATTTATCGTGTCGATTCTTGTTCATCTTTTAGTAGTTTTATGATTTTTTCATCCAATAAATCCTGAACTAATTTTTTTAAAACATGATCTCCGGTAAATAAAGACAAGAATCCAAAATGAGAAATTAAACTATTTTCTTCTGTAGAGGTTTTCTTTTTATGTTTACCATACTTCTTAATAATACTATCAATCAGCTCTGCAAAGGAATAAATTCGAAACCGCTCTACTCCTACTTCCATGGCTATCTTCTCGGCAAGAGTAACAGCAATATCCTGATAACTGCAGTCATCAGATAATTTTAATACCTCTGCTAATTTAGGTATTACCCTTTCAAACAGCAAGCGACGATGAGGAATATTATCTTTAAGATTAAGAGTCTGTGCTACTTTTAAAATAATATCAGAATCCAAATTACTAAAATAATCGATAAAATAATCATCCTGATGTTCAAGATTAATATAATAATATTGACCTGATAGATTCTTCAAAACCCGGCAAGCATCAAAATAACCTAATTTTAAACTTTCCCTTGCTTTTTCAGAGCTGAAATCCAATGGGCCAGCTAAAGGCTCTTTCGCTTCAATATTAATTACTTTGCATCCTTCTAAATTAACCTTTCTTTTTCTCCCCATACCCCCAACACGGACAGTAATAAACGATTTATAACCCTTTTCAAGGAGCATTCGTATAGGCAAACTATCATAGATACCACCATCCATATAAATTTTATCACCAATTTTGGCCGAACGAAATAGGGGAAAATTGGCACTGGCAAAAAGGTAATCAGCAACCTGACCTTCGGGAATATCCTCAACAAATAATTCCAGAGCCTTACGGTCGGTAAAGGAAACAGTAACCATGCCAAAATCGATATCTGACTTTCGTAGTTTTTCTTCACTCACATTCTTTTTAATCAAATTTAGCAAAGGTGAAACATCAATTCCACGTTCAGTTATAATTTCTCCAATCATTTTTATATAGTAAGACATATCCCCTGGCTTTATTTCCAAGCGGGACAATTGAGATAATCTTTTTTCGTCAATCTTCATCACCAGGGAAGGATGAATATCATACCACATCTGATAAGCCTTATCAGTATCATGCTGAGCTACCATCGCACCATTTAAGGCACCAACTGAGGTTCCTGATACTGCTGATACTTTTACCCCCAACTCCTCAAGTGCTTTGCAGGCCCCAATTTCATAGGAACCTTTTGCTCCGCCACTTTCTAAAACAAGGGCAATTTTCTCTTTCATGTTTATTACCTGCCTACTAATAAATATTGGAAATGTTCATTTTATTACCAAAGTGATTCTGGTAAATATCATCCAATTTTCTTTCTTCTATTTGTTTTTCAGATTTCTCTTCGCCAGGATAACCAATTGCCACTATACACAAAACCCTTAATTTCTTTGGGATTCCGAGTATATTTTTTACAAATTCTTCTGAGTTAATTTCATCAGAATAATTTCTTTCTCTAATCTGTATCCAGCAACTGCCTAGTTCCAGATTTTGTGCAGCCATTATAAGTATGGTAGTCGCAATCGAAGCATCTTCAATCCAGACATCTGATTGCTCAGGATCTGCAAGCACAACAACGGCTATAGGAGCCTTAGCTAAAAATTGAGAACCAGCCTCCTTGGCATCGGATAATTCCTTTAATACTTCCTTATCATCCACAATTATAAATTTCCATGGATTATTGTTCTTCGAAGATGGAGACAACAATGCTGCCTGGACAATTTGGTCAATCTTTGTCTTTTCTACTTTTTTATCTTGAAAAATTCTAATACTTCTTCTTCTTTTAATTAAAGATAACATGGCTAACTCCTTTTATCTATTTTCCAGTATTAAATATGTGTGATATTTTTTTCTTCTTTCTGGCTTGCATTTGTCTTTTTTCTCTGAATTAATTGTAACAAAAATTATGCTGTTAGGCTATAGCAATAATTTTGCAGGATTTCCCAATTATTTTTCCGAATGATTAAACTTAGAAAATGTTTTTATAATATTTTAGTATTTCTCTTGTCTAAAGGTATAAGCTGCATTAAAATATAAAAAGCGAGCTTTCAGGCTGACTATTTTCTTTTATTATATTAGGGCTATTATAAATCTTAAAGGAGCATGTAATTGATTATTGATAAGTTGGTAAATATGTACTTTTCTCCGACACATTCTACTGAAAAAATCGTCTATACTATCGCAGAAAGTTGGGAAGTGCCTGAACAAAGAACTATTAATATTAGTACTCTAACGCAACGTCATAATTTTCAGCTTAATATTCAACCTGATGAAGCTATAATCCTGGGAATACCGGTCTATGAAGAAAGAATCCCAGACTTATTATATCCGGTACTCACTAAGGTCAGAGGTAGCGGAAATCCAATGATTCTAGTGGTTACTTATGGAAATATTAGTGCCGGAATTGCTTTGAAACAATTAAGCAAAATGATGAGAAATCAAGGATTTAAAATAATTGCCGCAGCATCTTTTATTGGTGAACATTCTTTTTCTCAGGAAGAACTTAAAATAGCTTCTGGAAGGCCAGATAGTAAGGATATGGAAAAGGCCGCGCTTCTAGGTAAACAAATCTCCCAAAAAATTAAAAATATAGAAAAAATAGAAAACCTCCCGGAACTTAATATCAAAGGTGAATTACGTGCCATGGGTAAATTACTGCCCCGACATAGCGAATTGACCTTTGCTCATTCTCCATTTATCGATCCGAATATCTGTAAAAAGTGTAAAAAATGTCTTGAAGTTTGCCCGGTTAATGCCATTGACCCGGAAACTCTTAAAAGTCGCGACAAACTTTGTATTCGCTGTTTCGCCTGTGTAAAACTTTGTCCTAACAATGCTCGAAAAATAATATATAAAAAACCGGTCCTTGTCAAAACTGTACTGAAACAGCTGGGTAAAAAAAGAAAAGAACCGGAAATTTATATTTGAGAGATATTCAAGGGGAATTCTTCCCCTTGAGGTCCCCTTTATATACTAATCTTACAATTTATACTTCTCTAAAAACCGCACCGGTACTGGCAGAAGTGACTAGATAAGCATATCGTCTTAAGTAATAATTTGCAGGAATATTTCTTTCCGGTAAAGACCACTTTGATTCACGCTTTTTTAATTCTTCTTCGGTGAGCTGTACTGACAATTCTCTATTGGAAATATCAATCTTAATCATATCTCCATCTTCAATCATCCCGATAGGTCCCTTTTCTGCTGCCTCTGGTGAAACATGTCCAATCGCTGCACCCCTTGTTGCCCCTGAAAAACGTCCATCAGTAAGAAGAGCAACATCATTATCCAATCCCATACCACAGAGAGCTGAAGTAGGTGCTAGCATTTCACGCATTCCCGGCCCCCCTTTTGGTCCTTCATATCGGATGACTACCACATCACCTTTTTTAATTTCTCCATCCATTATTGCTTGATATGCTTCCTCTTCAGAGTTGAATACTCTTGCCGGTCCTTCAAAGGCATACATCTTTTTACTGACTGCAGATACCTTAACAACTCCGCCTTCCGGAGCCAGGTTACCATACAATACTGCAATACCACTTTCCTTACTATATGGATCATTATTCTTCTTGATAACTTCACTATTTTTTATTTTTGCTGATGCAATATTCTGACCCATCTTTCGACCACTAACAGTCATCTCATCAGTATGAATAAGTTCTGCTTCTGCTAATTCCTTTAAGATTGCTTGGATGCCTCCTGCAAAATATAAATCAGTGACATGTAAAGAACTGGAAGGCGATATTTTAGTTAAAATCGGGACAATACGACTTAACTTGTCAAACTTTTTTAACTCCAGGTTAATTCCTGCTTCATGGGCAATGGCCAATAAATGTAATACCGTATTTGTCGAACCGGCCATAGCCAAATCAAGTGCAATAGCGTTTTCAAAAGCATTGGCGGTCATAATATCTCTGGGTTTGATCTGATTTTTGACAAGATTCATAATCGCTTTCCCTGCCTGGTTAGCTAATTGTTTCCTGGCACCATATCCTATGGGAATTGTACCATTGCCGGGCAAGGCCATACCTAAGGCCTCAGATAGGCAGTTCATGGAATTTGCTGTGAACAAACCGGAACAACTGCCGGCTGTAGGGCATGCACAGTTTTCTAATTCAGTCAATTCCTCTTCACTCATCTTTTTCTGATTATATTTTCCTACAGCTTCAAACATAGTTGACAAATCAACATCCTGCCCGGCATGTTGTCCTGCAAGCATAGGTCCTCCACTAACATAAATTGCCGGAATATTCAAACGTCCGGCAGCCATTAACATTCCCGGAACAATTTTGTCACAATTTGCTACCAGCACCAAACCATCAAAACGATGGGCCATTGCAACTGCCTCAATAGAGTCAGCAATAAGTTCTCTGCTAGCTAATGGATACTTCATTCCCTGGTGGTTCATGGCAATACCATCACAAATACCGATAGCAGGAAATTCCATAGGTATCCCCCCAGCTGCAGAAACGCCAATTTTTACTGCCTGTGCAATATCATTAAGTTGAATATGCCCGGGAATAATCTCATTAAAAGCATTTACCACACCAATATTGGGTTTTTCTAAATCTTCCTTTGTATATCCCATAGCATAAAACAAAGAACGGTGAGGAGCACGATTTGCTCCTTTCATTACAATATTACTGTTCTTTTCCATATTTTTATCCTTCCTTTATCATATTTTTTATATTAATCTAATCAATTCAGTTTTTTAGAAACTAATTTACCCTTATTAATCCTTCAATCATCTTCTATTATTTAGGTAAATTTCTCTAAAAAATTAACGGAACAAATAATGGTAAATAGGTAACAAGCAATAAAACCATAATTAGTATCAATATCAATGGTAGAGCTTGACGGCTAATTTTTTCAATCGAGTAGCCGGAAATACTGCTGGCTATATATAAATTAATGGCAACCGGTGGTGTTGACATACCAATGGCTAAGGCAATGGTCATAATAATACCAAAATGAATGGGGTCAACTCCAATTTTAGTCATCAAGCCTAAAAATATAGGTGTCAATATAATAACAATTGATGCTGTCTCCATGAATACCCCGGCAATCAAAAGAATAATATTTACAAATAACAATATAATATATCTATTATCAGATATAGACAATATCGCAGTTGTAATCATAACAGGAATATTCCAATTGGCTAAAACCCAGCTAAAAACCTGGGCTGTACCAATTAATAGCATAATTAAAGAAGAGGTAATAACTGATTTTGTAAATATCCTGAAAATGTCCTTTAAATTTTTATCCCGATAAATAAAAAGAGAAACAAACAATGCCCAATCTACCGCAATAACAGCTGCCTCAGATGGTGTAAAATACCCGGAAAATATTCCACCTAAAATAATAATAGGTGTCATCAGTCCCCAAATTGAGTATTTAAAACTGGAGATTATTTGATTAAAAGCAACCTTCTTCCCTCTAGGGTAATTATCCTTATTGGCCTTACGTAAAGCCATAAAAATAAGAGCTGCAGCCATCATTATCCCGGGGATAAAACCATTTAAAAATAATCTTGCAATTGATTCATTGGCAATTAATGCATAGAGCACCATAGGTACTGAAGGCGGTATTACTACTCCAATACCACCGGAACAGGCAATAAGCGCCGCTGAAAATTCAGGGTCATAATTGCGACTCTTTAATTCAGGAATCAGAGGAGTACCAATAGCTGCAGTTGTAGCACCACCAGACCCGGAGATTGCTGCAAAGAAAGCAGAAGCCATAACACTGATAATCCATAAACCCCCACGCATAAATCCAAAAATAGTTTCCGCAAAATTGACAATTAATTTTGACATTTTGCCCTCAGCCATTAAATCACCTGCTAAAATAAAAAAAGGAACTGCAATTAGAGGAAATGAATCGATTCCTGCGAAAAGCCTTTGAGGAAAAAGTACTAAAGATACATCACCAATCGCCAAAACTATAATTGAGGATATTCCAACCGAAATAGCTACAGGTATACCCATTAATATAAGTAAAATAAATGAAAAAAATAATAAAATTGCAATCATAATTTTACTCCCTTTAATAACTGAATTGACTCTCCCAAAAGCATTACCAGGCCATGCAAAAGCATAACTGAAAAGCTTATGGGTATGCACAGATAAATATAGCGCATTGGTATTAAGAGAGCCGGAGAAGTTTGGAATACTTGCATATTAATCAGCTGTGAGCCATAATTTATTGCGATAATAAAAAATATTATGGATAATAAATTTATGATAATCGCCATTATTGTCCTTAATTTTCCCTTAAACTGCTCAACCAAAAAGGTAACTGCAATATGCGATCCCTGTTTATATGCCACGCTTGCAGCGAATAAACTACTCCATACTAATAAATATCTAGACATTTCTTCAGTATAAGAGAGAGCACTAAAAAAAATTCTAAAAATAATTTGAATAGTAACAACAATAGTCATAATTATTAACATAATGCCGGTTAATACTTTAATAAAGTCATTTAAACCATCACTTATTCTTTTAAATTGAAAATAAACTTTTCCCATTTTGAATCCTTATATAAACATAAGATAGTCTTGCAGTATTAATCGAGAAAATGCTGCAAGACTATCGCTCTAACCATTAAAAAAGCATAAATCAGCTACGAAATTCTGCCAGTGCTTCCTGAATATCCTCTAAAAGACCACCAAATTGGGGTCCGTATTTCTCGTAAACAGGCTTTACAGCTTCTCTGAAAGTATCAAGGTCCGGATTTTCTTCTACAATCATACCCTGATCCTTAATGAATTGTAACTGTTCAGCTTCATTATCATTATTATAATCCCTGGCTGCCTGCCCACCTAATTTAGCTGCTTCCTTAAAAATAGACTGTTCTTCAGGTGTCAGTGACTGCCATAATTTATCGCTAATCATAATAGTAGCAGGGGCATAAGTATGTCGATCTATGGTCATATAATCCTGAGATTCAAATAATTTGAAAGAATATACAACAACAACCGGATTTTCTTGACCGTCAATAGTCCCCTGGGAAAGTCCGGTAAGACATTCTGTCCAGGCCATGGGAACAGCGTTTGCACCTAAGGCCTTAAAAGTATCCACATATAGAGGGCTTTCCATTAAACGAATTTTCAGTCCCTCGATATCACTGGCTTTTTTAACAGGTCTTACACTATTGGTTAAATTTCTGAAACCACGCTCTGAGTATGCAAGGCCATGTATACGAATATCACTTAATCTGCTTAATACTTCCTGACCGATCTTACCATCAAGAACATGATAAGCCTCTTCGGGTGTCCCGAATAAAAATGGCATTTCAAAGACTGCCATCTCCGGCAGGAAATTAGCAATCGGGCCATTGGTAATAACTCCCATATCGATAGTTCCTAATTGCATCCCCTCTAATAAGGTTCTTTCATCTCCTAATTCAGCATTAGGATGAATCTCAACAACAATATTACCATCCGTCTTTTGTTCCACAACTTCCTTAAATTTTAATGCAGATATATGGAAAGCATCCTGTTCGTTAACCACATGTGTTAATTTAATTACTTTAGGGCCTTCTGCAGCTAACCCCGAGAAGGAAATAACTACCAGGAAGGTAATTACAAATAATACACTTAAAAATCTTCTCATTTTTTTTCTTTCCCTTTCTTTTTGTATTAGAAAATGTTTTTTGTCTCAATGTTTGTCTTTTTTTATTTCACCTCCCCTTGCTTTATATTTGTTAATTTTTTTATTAATAAAACAAAAACCTCCATTCCTAAAGTAATTAACACTAGGGACGAAGGTTGTCGTGGTACCACCCTATTTTAGCAAGAGAATAATTGTTACGTTCATTTCCCTTACTCTCATTGTAGGTAAATATAACTTTTCTTTTTTTTATTATATTCTTCAAAAATAAAAGAAGTGATTTTTAGCCTATTCCTTTTGCCAATTTTCAGCAATTCTTGGCTCTCTGATATTAAAGAACATACTTACTGTCTTCTTTTACATTTATTTTGAAACAAATTTTTTTAATTTTACTCTTATTTATTGTCTGTGTCAAATTTTTGTGGGTAGTTTTTTTCTAATGCAAAAATCCCTCTGGTTTCAGGTAGACCTACCTTATGATTAGCATCAACTATTCTAGCTCAAAATACCCATCAAATACCCTTATTTTATTACATTTACAATGATACATAATAAATTTTACCTTCTTTAATTTTTCTTTTTAATTA
>CAZAJW010000122.1:0-3039 GCA_964485485.1 uncultured Atribacterota bacterium
TATTCCTCTAACAATCCTAAGTCCCACAATAACTGCAAGATCGTATAACGATTTCTGATTTCTTTTCCATAAACCAAACTATTAAAAAATGTTTCAGCATCAATTCCTACCTCAATCGGGTTAATTGGTGCTTTCACTTCTTTTAATATTTTTTCAATAATCGTTACCTCAGGAATTAGCTTATCTATCACTTTCATAATTTCAGTCCATTTATTTTTAATTATTTCAAGCCGTTCTTTGTGCTTCTCCAGCGAATTCTTTTGTGCCTTTTCTTCCATATTAATAACTATGGGTGCACCAGCCTGATATATTTTATTTATCTGCGCTAGCCATTTTTCTTTATTAAAATGTTTTACTTTTTCAGCTGAAACAGCAAAATCTATTTTTTGTCCTTTTAACATTTGATATAACTTTACAATAGCTATTGTGGCTATTCCTACTTTTGTTCCATGTAGTACGGCCTCTTCACCCTTGAATAGAAACATCATCTCCAAAAAATGTGACAGGTGATGTTCAGAACCGGAAGCAGGCCGGGAATTTCCGACAAAGCTCATTGCTATACCAGTTAATATTAATCCTTCAGTAAGATTAGCAATGGCCATATCATTTCCATTCTTAATACCCTCAATATTATTAGTACATTTTTCTATAGAATTTCGTACTAAATCAACAACATATTTACAATAATATTCTCCGTTAATAATTCTCGATAATTCCCAGTCACATAAACAGGTATATTTTCCAAGTATATCTCCAAGCCCTGCACTAATCATATTCAGTGGAGCTCTTTTTAAAATATTTATATCGGCAATAATTGCTTTCGGTGGGACAACCTCATAGGTAGTTTTTAGATTATCTACAATTAGGGCAGCCCCAACCGAAGAAAATCCATCCATGGAAGGAGCAGTGGCAACAATTATATAGGGAATATTTAACTTATAACTCACAAATTTTGCTAAGTCATTTAATGTCCCGGTACCGATTGCAATAATAATATCAGCATCTTTGTAAGCATGAATTAAAAATTCGCTGACACTATTTTCATTAGGGACTAATTGACCTTCTCTTTTGAAAACGTGTGTGATTAAGTTAAATCCCTTATCTTTTAATAATTGCTCTACTTCTTCCCCTGCAGCATCATAAGTATTATTATCTGCTACTAAAAAGATTTTTTTGTACTGGTATTTCACCAGCAAATCCGGCAATGTATAAATTGCTCCTTTTCTAATAATAATATCGTCTATATCCGCACGATGTGTTCTTCCACAGGAACATTCAATATCTTTATTCAGCAAGTCCTGGATTTGACAATCTTTAAAACTTGGCACTATTACTCTCCTTCTACTCTTCTTGAGTTCTTTGTTTTATATGCTTTTTAATTTACGGTTTCGATTATTCGAATCTGAAACATCTTAGGCCATAGCTTCCCGGTAATAAATAAATGATCATTTTTTGCATCATAAGCTATACCGTTCAGCACATCAATTTTTTGATTCATATCTTTCTGATTTAAGATACCACTTAAATCCAGCCAGGCACTAACTTTGCCTGTTTCTGGGTCAATAATAGCAATCCGATCAGTTTGCCAGATATTGGCATAAATATAACCTTGAATATATTCCAATTCATTAATCTGATCAACATTACTATGCCTTTCATGGACTTCAATCTGTTTTACCTTTTCTAATGTGAAAGGGTCCAAAAAACGCAATACATTTGTTCCGTCACTGATAATCAAATATTCCCCATCATGGGTAATTCCCCATCCTTCATAATCATAAGAAAATGTCTCTAATAATTGAAATGTTTCAACATCGTAAATAAAACCTGTCTGTTCTTTCCAGGTCAGCTGGTATATTCTATCTTTAAAAATCGTGATACCCTCTCCAAAGAAATTATCCGGAAGATTACGTTGATGCAATATAATCCCTGTTCCCGGTTCTACTTTACGCAAGGACGATTGCCCGTAAAGGCCGGTACCCTCGTATAAAAAGCCATCTTTCCATACCAATCCCTGGGTAAAGGCTTCACTGTCATGCGGAAAAATATCAATAATCTCATATTGAAGAATAGGAATATGGTTATCATTAGAACCAATAACACAACTTTCAAAAAACAAAAGTAAAAATGACAATAGCCAAATTAATAATAATTTCCCTCCCAGGGCTGCCAGAGGACCTGCCAGGGGACGGTTCCTTGACATCATTTTCCCCTCCTTATTTGTTGAACCATTCCTCGTCTAATGTTTAAAAACTCTGCTATCTCTCTATTTGAGTAAACAGATTTATCCTTCAATTCCTGAATCAACTTATCTCTTAAGGCTTTGTTTCTACGATCAGACAATAAATCCAAAGTCAGCTTATTTCTTTTAAAAAATTGATCTCGAAAATATTTCACCTTTAAGTCAGTATTTAGTTCCTTTTGATATTTGTTATTTCCTTTATAATCCAAAAAATTATACCTTTCTTCTTTTAACTGTGAAAATTCGATAAATTGTGAACGTGCTTGTAACAAGTCTTCGGAAAATATTTCAAGAATATCTTCCGTATTAACTACCTTCTTCTGATTTGTGGTAGTGTAGCTTAGATACGAGCTCCATTGATAATCTTTTGGAAATGTAACTAACCCTGCTTTTATAGGATTGTTATGCACATAGCGAACAAGTGCTAAAAGGTAAGCATCACTTTCTACAATTTCACTTTTGAATCTATCTTGAAATAAGTGTCCATTTAATTGGTACTTCTTATTGAAATAGGAAACATAAGTTGTGTTAATTCTTTTCATAATATGTGATATATTGTCATCACATTCTTTCAAAACCAGGTGAAAATGATTATCCATCAAGCAATAGGCATATAAGATAAACTGATTTTCCCTCTTTTTGTTAATTATAATTCGTAATAATTTCTGTTTGTCGTCATTATCTAAAAAAATATCTCTACCTGAATTACCACGTACCATAACATGATAAACTTGAGTCGGGCTTAGCACCCGTTTTTGTCTTGGCATCTTCTTTCCTATAAATATTTTTTATTATTG
>CAZAJW010000123.1:0-1946 GCA_964485485.1 uncultured Atribacterota bacterium
TTAATCTTCTTCTTTTCCTGCAATTTAACAATATCAATTGCATAGACATTTTTAATATAAACATCAGGAATGAGCTTCCGGCACATTTTTTACCTCTATAGCAAAATAGTATTGCATCGTGCGTACTGCGCATTGAGTATAAATACAGTAATACAAGTATATAGTCCACAATACAGGAACAAGCTAAAAAATAGTTTTTAGTTTTTTTTATAGTTTTTGGCTCAAATACAAGAAAAATTCTGCGATATATTTATAAGCATAACCATAAAAACGGCAAGGTCTATCGCTTTATGCCTGCAAACCAATTTCTGTATACTGAATTTTACCCTAAATACTAAATACCATCGACTAACGACGGTTAACTCTCAGATATTCCCGTAATATTTCAACAGCACATTTGATAATCACGGTTCGATAGTGCTTGCTTTATTTAGACTGGCATTAATTTTACTGGTAATAATATCAATTGCTACTGTATTTAAGCCACCCTGGGGAATAATAATATCTGCATAGCGCTTGGATGGCTCAACAAACTGTAAAAACATGGGTTTTACAAGATTCAGGTATTGTTCAACTACAGAAGAAAGGCTACGCCCTCTCTCCTTTGTGTCACGGATTAAACGGCGTATAAATCGCTCATCCGAATCAGTATCTACATAAATCTTGATATCAAGCATATCCCGAATTTCTTTTTCTTCCAATACCAATATGCCTTCCAGAATAATGATATCGGCAGGTTGCACATGCTTGGGTTCTTTTTTGCGGGTATAGTTTTCAAACGAATAGACTGGCATTTGGATGGCATTTCCCTGTATCAGCAGATTGAGATGTTTGATCAGCAATCTATGATCAAAAGCCGAAGGATGGTCAAAATTAACTTTCTTTCTTTCTTCTAGCGGAAGATGACCTAAGTCTCTATAGTATGAGTCCTGTGCAATAATGATCGCCCTTTTTTCTTTTAGGCCATTACAGATATTATTTGCCACGGTGGTTTTGCCACAGCCGGTCCCCCCGGCAATGCCGATGATAAATGGAATCATTTGAAACTCCCGGAATCATTGTTGGAATAATCCGTATCACGTATATAGTATAACGTATTCCGTGAAAACAGTATATAGTATGTAGTTTGTAGTATCGAGTATAAATGAATACAGTTTACAGTTAAATACAAAAACACAATGTACCAATTTAACTGTTTACCAATTATTCTTGGTCTGTAAGTCTTAATCGTATTGTGTATAAGGTAAAAAAACCAATACATTATACAAAGTGCGAGGTAAAACCAGTGTACAGTTTTTTGTCAAATGTAATCGAAAATCTTTAGGAGATTGTCTTCTCCTCATACTTCCCTCTCCCCTCGGAGGGAGAGGGTGAGGGTGAGGGGGACAAAAGTTTTCCTCTTAAATATTTCCATAGATATTTTTCTGTATCGGTTGCATTTTTTCTAAGATTTTTAGCAAATTTTATATTTTTTATTTTTCAATTCACCCCCACCTTACTCCTCCCCCCTCAAGGGGGAGGAAACAAAAGAATAGTTAATCCTTCCCTCAAGTAGGGAAATAAAAGCATACTCATCCTTTTCCTTAGGAAGGATGAGAAAAATGTCAATCCTTTCCTCAAGGGTGTAGGAATAAGAAAATAGTCAATCCCTTTCCTCAAGGAATCATAGCAATTTCATTCAATTAAACCCACATAACAGTCTGATAACTGATAACTGAAATCTAAAAACCTTTCTCACATATTCCCACAGTCTTTATACTACATACTACATGCTATTTTATTCAGTCGTTGGTATTTAGTTGTTGGTAAAGAGATTTGTGTTTCTTATCTTTTCTCTTGGACTACATACTACATACTATATACTGTATTTAGACTCGATACTATTTTGCTTTCTGTTATTCCATTTTTATTGATCTAAAAACTGAAAACCAAAAACTAAAAACCTT
>CAZAJW010000124.1:0-5607 GCA_964485485.1 uncultured Atribacterota bacterium
AGTATTATCCGGAAAGGCCACTGGTAACATATGAGTCAAAATATGGAGGCCAGGTAGCAGATTTTGACCCCCTGGCATATATGAATTTGAAAGAAAAAGACCACCTCCAAAAGTGGCAGAGGATCCTGATGGGTTTGATAAGTATATTATAGACGACTATATAGGCAGTGATCATGTGTGTTGGTTCAATAATATAACAGCAGAATATCTGGCTGCCATAAAACTGACCTGGATGAGGTATGTTTCTTACTTCTTCTTCTCTGCATATTTCCTGCTTTATTATCATGATCTTTATGCTTTTTGAATCTTATAACCTTTGGCTGTGTCTACTTTTGGAGGATTATAGAATTGTGATCCAGAAGCAAGAAACATTAACTAAATAACTTAGATACTAACATAAAAACTGGGTCAAAGATTGAAGATAACAAATTCAAAATTAGAAACTATTTACAGATTTTTTGGCTCAAAAGCTAAAACGACTCTTTGCATTAAATCCATATTTATAATCTTTTAACTAAAAAATTTTGAAATAATAATCAAGGAGTTTAGATTGCTCGGGTTAGAATCTAAACTCCCTGCTTCTCTGTCATTAAAGATGAGATAAAAATAAAAGGATTGATTTAATATCAGAAGTCATAATCATCTATATTATTAATGTCAAGTGCAAGCGGAGGCCCTGCATAAATAACATTGTTATCATTTATTTTAGTCTCTCCATATTCTGCAGCTTCAAAAGTCTTACCCGGTTCTAATTCAATCTCACCTTCTACTGTTTTAATCGCTACGATACCAGTAACCTCACCACCTCTATGTGTATCCCAAAGCATTGATCCTTTTAATGCACCACTCTTGATTAAAGCCCTGCATTGATTTGGTGTACCAGTTCCGTAAACGACTATTTTGTCCTGCAATCCCTTATTTTCAACAGCTTGACCTGCTGCGATAATCGCAACTGATGTGGGAGCCATGATCCCACCTAAATCAGGATATTTTTGAATGGCATTTTCAGATTCAGTAAGACTCTTGGTAGCCTCATCCTCACCATAGAATATTTCTAAAAGTTCCATATCTTTATATTTAGAATCTTCACTCATCATCTCCTTGTAAATTCTAATCTGGTTGTTTTGGAAAGGCTGCTCTGTAGTTGCACTTAGTACTACGAATTTACCCTTGTAGTCCATTAAACTTGCAAAAATCTCAAAACTCTCTTCTGCCAGCCTATCATAATCAGTATTAAGTATGCATGCGTCGCGATGAGTTTCATTGTCAATAAGGTCATCGTTTACAGCTATCACTATGATTCCATTTTCTCTTGCTTTGTCCAATACTTCATTGTTGGCATCAGGGCTGACGGGTGAAATAGAAATTACATCAACTTTATCCTGAATTGCAGCCTCAATTAGTGGGATTTGTGCAGTAGCTTCAACGGCTTCTGGCGCTGCGAACTCAAAGATTCCACCCATTTCTTCGACTCTTTCTTTCATACCCTCAATAATAGGATCGAAATATGGGATCCCTTCTACAAGACATATATATCTTACAGTAATTTGTTCACCTTCTGCTTCTTCTCCTTCAGCTACTGGAGTTTCTTCAGTTCCAGACTTGCAGCCTACGAGTATGAAAGCCGCTAACATAGATATACTTAGCAGCATCACTATCAGGCATAATAGTAGCTTTTTCATTTTACACTCTCCTCTCAAATTTTTTACTTACAAAGTAATTTTTAATAAAATCTTCTTTGAGATTTGCTTAGTATGTTGATCAGGCATATTAAAAATCACATCTAAACAAATCTCATTTTACTTTCCCATCAGAGCCTCCTTAATAAATAACTTTTGAATATTTTATTTTCTCGTTCATTATAATATTTATAAATGCTCTTTTAAGAATCTTTCCAGAATATTATTTATAATCATTATGATAATTAACAACCCCCCAATTATTGCAATCTGTATGAATCCACTCAATGTTGCCATCATCATGCCTGTTCTAATAAATACTATGACAAAAAATGCAAGCATTGTAGATATGATGTTACCATAGCCTCCTGAAAAAGCAGTACCTCCTAACAAAACCGCCGTTATTACAAAAAGTTCACCTCCCGACCCGATTGTATATTTCACTAAGTTTAGCCTGGACATAGAAATTACTGCAGCACCGGCACAAAATATTCCCAGCAACGTAAAAAGAAAGATCTTAATTTTTTCTACCTTTACCCCGGAATATTCTGCAGCATGCTTATTGATTCCTACTGCAAAGATCTTCCGACCAAACGAAGTACCCATTAATATGATGGTCATAATAATGCCAATGACAAAAAAAATTAACAATGGCAGTGGAATAGTTCCAAAAAGCAATATTCTATCAACACCAACAAACCATGCAGGGAAATCCATTATACCTTTGTCTCCTACCAAAACCTGGGCAAGCCCCTTGTATAAGGACATAGTACCTAATGTAATAATTAGCGATGGCAATTTAGTTACGGAAACAAGTACACCATTTAATAATCCGAGAACCAGGCCCATTAATATACCTATCACTAACACAAGTCTCATATCTATTCCAAATTTAAACAATCTTCCCATTATACAGGCAACCAATGTCATTAAAGAGGCAACTGACAGGTCTATTTCTCCTGCTATTAAAAGAAGGGTAAAAGGGAGCGCTATAATACCCCATTCTATAAAAAGAGAAGTTGAATTCATCAGAAAGTTAACTTCTAAAAAATTCGGCGACAAGATTGAGCCCACTATTAAACTCAATATTAAAAAGATAAATATATTGACTTCAGGTTTAATAAGACTGATGAATTTAAAAGTATTTATTCTTTTTCCCATTACCTCTATGTTCCTACCTTTTCTATGAGTCTTGTTCTTACTGTTTTATCCAGAACAACGGCAATAATTATAATTATTCCATAAACGGCTTCCTGCCAGAAAGGGGAAACGCCCATAATGGATATAGCATTATTAATAACACCCAGCAGCAAAACTCCAAGAAATGTACCAATTGGTGTTCCAATACCACCACTCAAACTCGTGCCGCCAATAACTACAGCAGCAATTGCTATGAATTCCAATCCTTTTCCTGCAACCGCTGGATTAAAATACCCAATCCGGGATATAAAAATTATTCCAGCCAACCCACTCAGACCTCCTGATAGAATAAAAACCAGTAGTCTTACACCATTAACATTTATTCCTCTTTGCTTTGCTGCCTCAGGACTGCATCCTGTGGCGTATATCTCCCTGCCTTTTCTGGTGTATTGCATAAATAATGTAACCAAAACAGTAATAGCTAAGGCAATCAATATAGTATATGGAATATACACAACCGAAGCATGCGGTTGAGATAATCGAATTAGACCATCGGGTATAGATATTCTATCAATCTGTCTTCCACCAATTATAAAGATCATCCCTCTGTAAAAATTCATGGTGCCCAGAGTTACAATAACTGCAGGAAGTTTAAACTTTATAACAATAGCACCATTTATCAAGCCCAAAAAAGCACCAAAAACTGTAGAAATTAAAAAAGCTAGCAATATGGGGAATGATTTATTTAATTCGAAGATCATTGCTACAATATAACCTGAAAATGCCAGAATTGAACCCAAGGAAATATCAATATTCTGGCTTACGACCTCCATCGTTAAACCCAAAGAAACAATTAGTAGGAATGGGATAGACATAAAGATATCTATGATTGCAGTTAAAGCAAAAAATCTTGGTTCTATAAAAGATGCTATAAAAAATAATAATAAAATGATAGCTAGAATACCTACTTCGCGAGATATATATTTTCTCAAATTTATTGATTTCTTCATTCTAATAAATTTCTATTAATTCCAATAATCAAACTTTGTATCCATGCATCGCAGATAGTGCTTTGACTTCGGTTAACTCTGAATTTTCAAGAAAACTCGCATGCTTGCCTTCATACATAACCATAACCCGGTCACACAAACCAAGGATTTCATAAAGTTCAGATGAAATCATAATGATACACCTTCCCTCATTAGCAAGACCATTAATTATCTTATACAATTCGTTCTTTGACCCAACATCTATGCCTTTTGTTGGTTCGTCAAGAACCAGGATACTCGGATTGGTAACAATCCATTTCGAAATACTTACCTTTTGCTGGTTTCCGCCAGATAAATTTGAAACAATTTGGTTAACCCCGGTAGATTTTATTTTTAATAATTTTATATATTCTTTAGATATTTCTTTCTCCCTCTTTCTAAAAATCCAGCCAAAGAAACCGCTAATCTTTTGAAGAATTGTAAATGTAATGTTGAATGCAATACTTTTTTGTAAAAAAAGTCCCAATCCTTGTCGATCCTCAGGAATTAGTACAATCCCATTTTTAATAGCATCTTCTGAGGAATTTATTCTTACTTTTTTCCCATCAATAAAGATTTCACCTTTCTTTAAAGGTGTTATTCCAAATATTGCACGGGCTACCTCAGTTCTTCCCGCACCTACTAAACCAGCTATGCCAAATATTTCGCCTTTTCTTACATCAAAAGAAATATTCTCAAATAATCCTGGAATGCTAATATTCCGTACTACAAAATACGGTTCTTCGGAAAACACTTCATTTTCTTTAACAATTTGTTCGTCAATCTTTCGGCCAATCATCAACTGAATCATATTCTCCTGTGAAAGTTCTTTGTTTTTGTATGTACCAACAAGAACACCGTCACGTAAAATTGTAACGCGGTCAGCGATTTTCTTTATCTCCTCTAATCGATGACTGACATATACTATAGATTTTCCTTCCTGTTTTAATTGCTTAATAATTTTTAATAAATTCTCGACTTCATCAGGAGTCAGAGAAGCAGAAGGCTCATCCATAAAAATTATCTGTCCCTCCGAAACCAGTGCTGCACCAATTTCAATAAGCTGTTGTTCAGCAAATGGGATGTTCGTTAATTTTTGTTTAAGGGGAATATTTAAACCAATTTTTTTTAGTATTTCTTTAGCCTTCAGTTCGAGACCTTTCCAGTCTATAAGTATTCTATTCTTTTGTTCTATATACCCAATAAAAAGATTTTCCAAAATATTCATTTCTTTAAATAAAAGAGGTTCCTGATGAATCATAGAAATTCCATTTATTTTTGCATCATGGGGTGAATTAAAATGAACGAGATTGCCATTTAAATATATATCACCTGAAGACTGCTTATGTGCACCAAACATAATATTTAGTAATGTGGTCTTCCCGGCCCCATTTTCACCAATCAATGCATGAACTTCACCTGGTAAAATATCGAAATCAATTGACTTTAATACCTCATTCTTACCAAATGATTTACTAATATTTCTTATTTCTATTATTGGTTTTTTCGAGAACATTTATATCTACTAATCAAACTAAAGACTAATAAATTTCGATAAATATATTAATTAATGTTGATATAATTAATTGTTATATAAAAACTATATAAATTATTTATATAGTTTCTTAAACTAGTTTAAAAAAGGTAAAACACCAAACTCTAGAAAAACGTTTTTTTTATATTTTAGTAATTTATAATAATTAATCTACTTTGTCAATTAAAATGGCTATATTTGTCATCTAAGAATCAAAACCGGACTA
>CAZAJW010000125.1:0-2358 GCA_964485485.1 uncultured Atribacterota bacterium
GACGATATCCATTACATAATTGTATGACGCCCCGCTAGTGATAATGCCTGTTTTACTGTCACATTGACTAATAATCCGATTAATCAGTGAAGTATTTGCTGACTTTTCAATCTGATGATGCTTTTCTATCAGGGCTTTACGTAGTCCCCTGGCATAAGCAGGTGCAATATTAAAACGTTTTTCTTCTTTTTTAAAAAAACCTTCCTTCTTTTCTGTCTTAATATAATCCAGTTGAACTACAGATCGCATATGAGAGACCCTGGTGGTTGTGCGCATTAATACAGGTATCTCAAATTGTTCGGATATCTTTATTCCGTATTTCATAAAATCTTTTACTTCCTGCGGGTTAGAAGGTTCTAATACCGGAATCCCGGCCAATTGTGCCATAAGTCGATTATCCTGTTCATTCTGGGATGAATGCATTGAGGGGTCATCAGCTGAGAGTATAATCATACCTCCGCGAACACCGGTATAAGCTGTGCTCATAAAGGCATCAGCAGCTACATTTAAGCCGACATGTTTCATAAAAACAAAAGAACGTAAGCCGGAAGCAGCAGCTGCAGCAGAAACTTCCAAAGCTACTTTTTCGTTTACAGAAAACTCAAAATAAATCCCTGCTTTTTTGGCAATCTTGGCCAGAACATTTCCAATCTCAGAAGAAGGAGTCCCGGGATAAGTTGAGGCAAAAGAAACTCCCGCTTCCAATGCTCCTCTAACAGCTGCTTCGTTGCCTAATAAAAATAATTTATCATTTTTCTTCTTTTCTAAAATCTCTTCAACTTTCAATTGATTACTCCTATTCTTTTCAGAATATTTCAAACCTCTTACTAAATATTCCTTATTTCAAGATCTCAAGACCTGAAAGCTTGTGGTAAGGTAATTTTTTCAACCGTATTCTTAAGTGATTTGACCATCTTATCCAAGATATCAGATTCCATACGGGCAGTCGGAAGACTGAAACTCAGAGAAGCGGCAATATTTCCTCTATCATCGAAAATCGGTGCAGCAATACAGCATACCCCGGGACGATATTCTTCACTGACAAAACTATAGCCCTGTTCACGAATTTTCTGAAAAATAAAAATTAGCTGCTTGGGATCCGTCACTGTCTTCGGGGTGTAAGATTTTAATTTATTTTTCTTTAAAAAAGCATTTATTGTTGTTTCTTCCTGATAAGCCAGCAATGCTCTGCCTAAGGCAGTACAGTGAGCAGGTTGATAAGTACCAACCTTAAAATCAAGTTTCAGGGCATGAGGTGATTCGATACTATGCAAGTATACCACCTGGCCCTGATCAAGGACTGCCAGGTTAACCATTTCTTTATATTTCCCCGCCAAGCTTTTCATATGAGGAATAATATCTAGAATATGAATGCGTTCATTCATGGCAATGCCAATTTTGGAAAATTTATAGGTGAGATAATATTTACGGCTCTCCCGATTGTGTGCTATATAGCCAAGAGATCTCAAGGTTCCCAATAATCGGTAGACAGTTCCTTTGGGCAATTGAGATTCTTTCATTAAATCAGCTATGGAATATTCCATTTTGCCTCTTGCTAATATTTCAATAATAGAAAAAGCAAATTTAACAGACCGTACGGGGTATTTGAAGGATTTGTTATTATCAAGTTGTTCCATTATTTAAACCTATAGTTTTATATAATAAACTATATTAGTATAACATAGTTTAAATAATTTGTCTTCCCAATAGACAATTACTTTATATCAACCGGAGTTTTATAATGTTGTAAAATTGGATCTAAAAGATTACTTCCGGAAAATTTATAGAGCCTCTAAAGTTGGTTTACCTAAAACTACATAGTAAATCTCTCATTGAGGTAAAAATTTACCGTTTCTCATTTCCTATCTCTTTGAATAACGATTGACCTATCTCATTTTTGTTCGCAGAAGGATTAAGCCTTCTAAACTTCTACTTGGGCAAGAAATGCCTCTTTTCTTATTTCCTTCCCCCTTGTGAATTTCAACCGAAAAGTACACCATATTTCACTCCAAAAGTGCACCACTTATCTATAAAAAATAATTAGCTCCTCTCATCTCCTCCCCCTTCGAAACGATAATTAACTCCTCTCATCTCCTCCCCCTTCGAGGGAAAATAAACTCTTTTCTTGCCTCCTCCCCCTTCGAGGGGGGAGGATTAAGGTGGGGGTGAAGGTATACCTCATACTTTATACGGTATACTTTTTGTCGTTACAAAAACTGCTAGAAGCAGTTCGTGGCAATCTCATCCACTTAAGTGATACAGGGTGTTATTTTTCAATTATAGAGCCTTATTTCTTTTAACTGTCTATCAGTCAAAATCTAATCTTAATTGTGGATTCTCTTTTTTAAGCCTCTCGAT
>CAZAJW010000126.1:0-6745 GCA_964485485.1 uncultured Atribacterota bacterium
TCCATGAATAATGCCTTCAGGTGGTGTCAGGACTATCCCAAAATTATTTAAACGAAAGCCACTACCTGTCCTGCTAAGCTGTACTGCCTTTATTGAACGTGCACCGAAATCAATTGCCAGCATAATTGCTCCTTTAACTAGTATCGAGTATTTAGTATCGAGTATCGAGTCGAAATTCTGTAAAGACTAATAATTAATAAGTAAAATTTAATTCACCAATTAAAATCGTATTATAACGTATTACGTATAACGTATACCGTTTTTTAATTTACAATTCCCCAGTTTACCAGTTCACCAAATATTCTTGGTCTTCCAGTCACCCAGTCTGCCAGTCAACTAAATATCAATCAATTATTTCTAAACACTCCCTCTCCCCTCGGAGGGAGAGGGTCAGGGTGAGGGGGATGATGTCACCCCCACCTTTATCCTCCCCCCTCAAAGGGGGAGGAAATGAAAAGAACACAGTTAAAAAACGTATATCGTATTACGTATATAGTATATCGTTAAAATCAATAAAATAATATATAAAAACAATGAATTATTTAAATTTCGAAAAATCTTTTATAAATTCTTCAAAACTCATTTCCAAATCTTCCCTAATTATTTTTCTTAGAAGTCCTTTTGGAATATCTTTCTTACCATGTAAAGGTACGGTTGTTATCTTACCATCTTCTGTTTTTAATCTCACATGAGAACCTTTTTTTCTTATAACCTTAAAATTAATACTTTCTAAATACTTTACTAATTGTTTACCATTTAATGTGGGAAGTTTAGGCATTTTTACAAACTTCCAACTCTCTAAATCCAACAAATTTATTTAATTCTTCAAAATTAGTTTCTTCTAAACATATGTCGATAACTTCAGAGATGTTTTTTAATGCTTCATCGACATTTTCTCCGTAAGTATGGCATCCTTTAAATAATGGACAACTCACGATATAATAACCATCCTCGTCCATTTCAATGATAATGGGAAGATGATATCTTTCAATTTTTCCTTTTCTTTCCATTTGTCTTACTCCAAAAAATATCGTATAACGTATTACGTATAGCGTATAACGTTTAAAGTCAAATTAAGTATTGTGTATTGATTTAAAATAAGTTATCGTGTATAAATATTTTTAAGTTCTTAGTTTAAATTAGTATCGAGTATATCGTATCGAGTATCGAGATGAAATACAATATAATATTCTTTACAAGTAATAATCGATCGACTATAAAACTAATAATTAAAGACAGACTTCTAATTCTCTAAATCCAACAAACTTTTTTATTTCTTCAATTTTGCTTTCAACTTATTCTCGCAGTATTTGACTACATACTACATACTCAATACTCACGACTATTTTGTCATTGCAAGCCTGCCCTTAACTAATGTTAAGAGATAGGCGTGGCAATCTCAGTTTACTTCCCCTCTCCCTCAAGGGGGAGAAAATGAAGAAACTCAGGAATATTATCCTTCAAATAATAGACACCTTACTATATAATAACCATCTTCATCCATTTCGATGATAATGAGTAAATGTTATATTTCAATCTTTTTTCTTTTCATTACTTTTAATTCAAAAAGTATATCTTTTGCTTTTTCTTAACAAAAGAATAAATTAAATTGATAATAAATGCAATACTTATAATAAACAGAATGTCTATATTTTTAAATTAATTGTATACAACTTATACAAAATATCATAAAACTATGTATATTATACAATATAATTTAAAAAAGTCACACTTTTTTTATTTATTAATATTATCTCATATAAAAATTATGTTTAGTAAAAAACTTTAATGAAAATATAAATCAATATAATACATTATAATCAATAATAGTACTACAATTAAAATTTAATATTTTTATTTTTCCCGCCAACTGATGATTTCATAATTGCCAGTTGTCGGAAAATAAGGGGGTATCATACTTGGAACATCCGGATCAACACTGGCCATCCTCTTGTCATAATGGTAGTCTTTAGTAAAACCAGAAATTTTATTATCATTGTAAAGATCAAAGGTACCTACTGCTCCTCTTCTTTCCTGTATGAATGCACCAAATACTTTTAATTCACCTTTCATACCATCTGTATAATTTTCTAAATAAAATGATTTATCTAGTGCCATTAAAATGGCATTGATTTCAAGATCACCATAATATCCTGTAGCATCTTGTCTTATCATAATATCCTTTTCTGAAACTAACCCGAGACTATCATTGACCAGGCTTAAATCTGCATCCTCTGAACTGAAATCGATATTATTTTCAATTCTATCATGATATAGGATATCATCTCCAATTTTTATATCATCACTAGCGGCAATTGTTAATTTTCCCTGCAAACCCCCATCACTTTCCGGGGCTTCAAGATTGTTTACTTGTCCTCCTACATACATCACCCCATTCGATACTCCATTCCGCGTAATGGGATAACCATCCATTTTGCTGCCATATTCATATTTTGTAATCGTCGTTGAACGGAATATTTCATCAGTAACAATTTCAGTTATAATTCCGCCGCTTTGTTCAATGGTTATTTTTGAATTTCCACTAGCATCTGTACCAAGTATTATTTCCGCATTGCCTTTTACATATATTCCTCCATTCACATTGTTGCCACTGGTGGGAACATAAACACCTTGATTTTCTACATCTGAGCTGTTATAGGAAGGTCCAAGGGTAATATTTTCCAGACTTCGGGCATATTGTGTACCGGATATTTCCCTATTTTGTGGTAAATTTATTGTTCTGCTTCCCAATGTTAAGCCCCATTCCGTCGCGTCTGATTGAAATATATCCTCAATATTAGGATGATTATTTTCAAAATCACCACTGGCATTAAGACGAGTATAATAATTTTCCATGTAATCGATATAGTTTGCTGCAGTTGTTACCTCCCCTAGAAAATGTGGAGTACCTGATATATGTATCAAATCATTGGAATGCATCTTCCCCCCCACAACATCATTGGTCCTAAACCAAATTGTTTCTCCGCTTGGGTTTTTTTCTTCATCACTGAAATAAGCAAATCCGGCGAAACTTTCTACTCTGACTTTTGATTCAATAGTTCGGGTACTATTGTGATAACCGGCTACGCCTGTAGATTCTATAGTATAGACTCTATTGAATGTTTCTTCAAAAAATTCAGGTGGATCTATTTTCACAGTATAGTGTCCTCCGCCTATTCCTTCAATATTAACCGATCCATCAAAAGGAGCAGGGATATTGATAGGCGGGGCATTTTGTTTTTCTAACCAGCTAATAGCCCTTTCTGTTCCGGAATCTGCCAAATAGAATGCATCACTATATTCACTCTGCAATGCTGATAGCTTTATTTCATTACTACTCATAGTGAGTAGAGCTGTTACTGTAGTGACCATAATAAAAGAAAACAATAAGGTCCCCAGAAGAGCCATTCCTTTTTGATTATTTAAATAGAAGAAACTGTTAAAGCATTTCTTTTTTATCTTACAATATTTCATTTTAAAGTACCTCCTTAAAATGAGGTTGTCAATTTTAATTAAGAATTTCTTAAAAAAACATCAGTTTTCAAGTTAATATCGGACTTGCCGTCATCATCCAAATCCATTTCCAATTCAATATCAATACGATTTCCGTTCACACTGAATTCAAGTTTGCTAATCTCAGATAACAGCTCGCTACTACTTGTGACTCCATTTTTAACTGTTTCTTTCTTTAAAGAGTCATCATCCTTCTTGAAAGTAACACGATATGATGGATTATCAGAACCAAATGCCGGAATATTCACCGTAACTGACTGTTCTGAGTTGAAAGTAACTGACTCACCCGACCTCATCTCTTTAACCATCCTATCCATTGCCATTCTGGCTTCCCTTTGGGAACGTAATTGATTATTACCAGTGATCCAGGAACGTATTCCGCCTCCAAAAAAGGTCACCAGACCAATTATCATGATGGACAGTAAAGCTAAAGTGACCATCAGCTCTATTAAGCTAAATCCTTTTTTATTATTGATAAATCTTAACATGAATAATAACCTTTTTAATTCAAAATATTATGTACTAAAGTCAAATGAGATATAATTATCGTCTTCATCATAAAAACGGATGGTAAAGTTTTTATTTCTCATATCTGCGATATTAGCACCAAAAATACCAGATTTGTACCAATGCAGTCTCATAATGTAGTTTCCCTCAGAAAGCGTATAATCACTTACATCGACAACAGTTCCGCTAACAACTCCACTGCTATCATAAATCGTTGTAAAAACGGGTTGTGTTTCTAATCTGCCTTCAATTGTTCTTAATACGGTGTTATCAGTTGGAGACCAAATTACTTCCATTTCAACCACATCGAAACTACTTCCAATAACTGAAAACTCAATCTCTATACCAATATAATAATCCGAAAACCAACCATGCCTTATTAAAAATATTATATCTCCTGGCTCGATTGTAGTATTACCGCCACAATCCACCTGGGTAGTATCACTGATTTCAAATGAAGGTTCTGTATTTATATAGCTGCCGTTTATAGTGGCGGTCTGGCCCGTTTCATCTTCTGAGAATATTAGGTCAACCTTCGCCTGACCACTGCCATCGGTTACTGCAGAACCAGCTGTTATAGTCGTACTTCCGTGCTGGTATAATGTTCCATAATCAGAGGAAAAATTTATAGTTTTGCCTGAAACAGGATTACTGCCATCAGTTAAGATTGCCGTAATCGTACAAGGTTCTCCTGCTTCAACTTCCTCATGTTGCCTTTCAAGATTTATCTCATAATTGGTACAAATAACGCTTGTATCTTCCGAAAGGTTAAAGTATTGAGCAGTTATGCTATGTTCACCCGTTTCCTGATCTGTAAATACAATAGTAACAGATGCTTCTCCCTGGTCGTTAGTGGTGGCATTATCTGAAGATAATGTGCCACTATCAGAAATAAAAGTTATACTTTCCCCCACTAATGGATTTCCGGATGAGCTATCTTTCAAAGTTGCGGTAACCGTAGAAGTTTCACTTGGTTTGACGAGACCCGGTTGGGCTTCAATGCTTAAAATCATTTCGACGCATTCTACTGTAACCGTATCGCTTACCGTAGTTCCTTGCACTGTTGCAGTGACAGTTGCACCTCCTAGAGAAGAATTATACAATCTGGCTGTTGCCTCACCATTGGAATTAGTAATTCCATTCAAAGTTTCAATAGACCAGTTATTTGTCGAGAAAAGGATTGTTTTGCCCAAAACTGGGTTACCAAATCCGTCTGTTAATACTGCGGTGATACTGGTTTCGAATCCTGGTGGAATTGTATTATTATCGGCAGATACCTCAATATTCAATTCTGTACAGTCTACCGTTGCTGTATCTGAAACACCACAATAGCCTGCCTCTACTTCTACCTGGGTAGCACTTGGAACTTCTGAGAGCTCAGCAGTAGCTATTCCACTAGGATCAGTTGTAACAGCCACTTCTACCCCCTCCCCGTTAAGTACTCCACTTCCGGAAGTAATAATAAATTCGACTTCTTTTCCACTCAATCCACTTTCTTCATTATCTGTTAAAATAGCAGTAAGGTTCGAGGACTCTCCCTCAAATATGACTGTTGGTTCAGCACTCAAGGTTATTTCCGGAGGAGTACAATCTATGGTAAGATTATCACTTAGTGCGCCCACCATAGCAGTGATAATGGTTGGTGTGTTAAGTGCATTTAAATTAGTCAAATTCACTGTTGCTATTCCATCAAAGGTAAATGCTTCCCATGAACTTAAGGTACCTTTGGTAGTCTGAAAAGATACCATTACACCATAATCGATAAGTTTTTTATCCTCACCGGACCCTTCGTAAACTTCAGCAGTAACAGCCACCGGCTCACAACAAAGCGGTTCTTCAGGATAGGCAACTAATTTAACACTTGTAACATCTGGATCAACCGGTGCTCCTTGAGTCTCCGGATTATATATAAGCATTTCAAATTCTACATTTTTTGTTTTGTTATCTCTATCCTGCCAGCTTACATTTGTTGTAACTCTATTAAGACTAATATCAGTCGGGTCTGAGGTGACATTTACAATCAGGTGATATTTATTATCTTCACCTAAATATTCATTAAATACATATTCTGTATTTATTTGAGATGGATTATTTTTAATAACTTCCATTCTTTGTCGGGCATAATTAGAGGCTATAGTTCTATCTTTAGCATCAACCATTGCCTGAAAACTTGTTCTAAAAGCGCTAGTTAGTCCCACAGCAATAATTGCCAAAATAACCACTGCAATAATAATTTCAATTAATGTAAATCCCTTTATGTTGCAGAATATTATTTTATTTGATTTTTGTAACATTTGGGAATACCTCCCTGCTTTCATTTGTGTGCAATACTTGTTAGTATAGTTTTCAGTTATCAGTTTTTAGTTTTTAGTTAAAATACTTAAGAAAATTAAAACACAGTATTTAGTTTAAAAATCGTATATATTGAATAAAATTTAAATCAATTTCGTCTTGCAATCCCTCTCTCCTCGGAGGGAGAGTGTTAGGGCAAGGGGGATAAAATCACCCCCACCTTTATCCTCCCCCTCAAGGGTGAGGAACTGAGATGAGATAATCCTCTCCTCAAGGGGGAGGAATTAAAAAAGAAATTGAGACTAAAAAGTTTATAGTTATCAGTTCTTGGTTAACAGTTTAAAACGATATTTTATCAATTAACTAATTTTTTTAAACCTTTATAAAAATAACCTACATATTATTTCATTTTTCAATTTAAAATAATATTATT
>CAZAJW010000127.1:0-2411 GCA_964485485.1 uncultured Atribacterota bacterium
AGATTTTCAACTTTACTGATTAAAATACCCTAAATCTATTTTTAATGTTACCTGTATAGTTTCATTTTGTCAAATCTTATAAAGATTGAAGGGGTCAGGTCTTCACATTTGACATTTCTTTAATCAAATGTCAAATGTGAAGACCTGACCCCTTCCACTAATTTTATAATATTACTCGCATATTCATATATTTAAATAGTTTTTTATTTATGTCTAATTGTCACCCTTGTATATAAAATATCTTGGCTTCTACTTGTTGCCAATATGGATTGGGATACAATATAAATTCTGTCTTTTTTCTCAGAATCTTCAATTCTTTTATTCAAATCTTCAAATAGAGTAAAACGAACTTACGTCCAGCTTACTTCTAGTAATATTTTTTTTATTTCTACAAGCAGTGGGTAAGCGTATATATCAATTGCTGACTATTCTATTTAACTGTAATAGAAAACTAATTAAACCTTTATAAAAAGCAATTAACATAAATCTATAACTAGTTACCAAAAGACTATAATATTAACATCCCTATAAAGATTTTATTAATTCTTGTTTAATATTTTCTTCATCTTCCTTACTTCTAATAGAAAGCACAAAATTCATGAAGTCATTAATACATCCCAAGCTAAGACGAATGGTACTTTCTTTGCTATCCCATTGAGCAGAATAGGTAAGATGACCTTTCTTGAGAGCTGTTCCCAACTTTTCGGGATCATTTTTGTAATGATCATTCCTCCAGTCAATCCTGTCTTTAATTGGTTTGTTATATCTTTCTAGTAGATAGTCTTTGATATTATGATAATCATTGATATAGGTATTTGGGCTTTTGCTGGCTTCATCATGGATGAATGAGATGATTTCAACCAGCTCATTATTGTGAAATTGTAACCAAATGGGATAAGTATTATTACCTATTGTTTCGTCATACACAATAGAATCAAATGTTATTTCAGCCATGTGGTTTTGACCTTTGACTGTAATGACTCTTTTATGATTCATTTTTGAGAAACTGAAATCCTTACCCTTAAGAACATCTTTTGCCTCTTGTTTACTCATCCCCCAGTAAAAGACATCAAAAATGTATTCCTTTTGTAATGCTTCTTTTATATCAGAAATCATCTCTGGATTAAGCCCATCCTGGTAGACTATTTTAGCATATTTAATTTGCTCTTCTTCGGGTAATTGTTCTAATAAATCGATAAATTCCTTTTCGGATTCATCCAGTTCTTCCAGGGAGGAAAGGTAGAGAGCAAAAGTCAAGGGAAATCTATCTGCTAAATAGTCCTTGACAATAATTTGATTAGCTTGTATCGTAAAATTGAATAGTAAAAGGAGCACCATTAATATGAATAAAAGTATTGGATATTTTTTCATTACAATCTCCTGCTTTTAGATTAAATAATTAATTTTAATAATAAGAAATTTTAGTTATCAGCAAGATATTTTTTTAATCTTAATAAATCCTCCTATAAATTAATCTTTAACGAATTATGATTTATTTATTATCGCCTATTAATATTTCTATAATTGTAATAATCCCAATCATATACATCATAACTAGATAAAATATTTCCAAAGCGTGAAGTACAATGATTCACACAATCCAAAATACTGTCAAATGATTGGCTGAAGTATTGCTGGACAGAAGAGTAAGTATAATGATCTCCATGGTTATAAACAACAATGGCATGACTGTTACCATTTATCCATTCAATGCCTGCATAGTAACATTCATAGCCATGAAAATGAGCAATATTAGCAGCAAACACTGCATGATCACCACAGTCCCCTTCTTTAGTTAGGTAAGTTTGATAAGGAGAATGAGGTCCATTCAATGCCTTGTAATTAAAATATTTATCCATATACTGGCATATTTTTCTTGGGTTGTCTAATTGGTCCACAAGATTAACAAATTCGGAGTCATCCTGATAAAGGCCCATTCCGGAAATGGTGGGGGAAAAAGAGTCATCTGCTTGGGGATTGTAGAAATAATCAGTATAACTATAGACAATATTTTGATCATGATATGTCTTGGTAGATTTAATTTTTAATACTCCATTACTGAGTATTTCCATTATGTGATCTTCGCTTGAATTGGAAAAGTAATCCCAGTGTAGTTCGATTTCTCCATCAAAGGAGTCAGTTATTTCGTAATTTTGTACTTCAAAATCATAATCTTCCGGATGGTCTGGATTACCACTATACCAGACATGAACAGAAAGATTACCGCCAGAGGAATGTATTTCAATTTTGGAAAGCTTGGTCGGGCTGATGGCTTTCCAATCCCCGACAAACCTTTCAGCTTCTAGCGGAAAATTTGCAGAGGGCATAAATCCATGACAGCCTGCTAAAAAGAAAGAACAAAGCAAAAATAAGATTAAAAAATTACATTTATTATTCATTTGCTTCTACTT
>CAZAJW010000128.1:0-2967 GCA_964485485.1 uncultured Atribacterota bacterium
ATAAGCTAGAAATTAATTTTAAAGAAGGAATGTTATTCTGCGTATTGTTTGATGAAGGATTTCAGTAAACTATCATTCTTTAACTTCATTCTAATAAAGTCGAGTGGGTGTATTGAGGTAATCTACCCCGTATAGCTCTTCTACTATTTTTCGATATTCTGCTGGAAAATTTGCTTCTAACTGTTCCAGATATGCTAAGAAGTCTTCTTTACTAGTCAGAGAAAAGATTCGGGGAGAAAAATTAATATTTTCCTGTACATCCTTTTCTTCAAGACAGGCACGACATTGATTATCAATAAACATGGCATCACAATAAGGTAATAACAAAGAAAGGACATTCAAATCATTAGTCATACCCCGATCAGGAGGCTTTTTCTGACCGGAACCGGCCTTTCGAGCAAAATAGGCATAAAAAAGAGCATATAATTTAATAAAAGGTATCTGTTTGAAGGATTCGGATTGAAGATACTGCCAGGTATTCAGCCATAAATCATGGTAGGCTATTCCTTCTTCCTGAAAAATTGAATGGATTAACTGTATAGGATTCATTGCTTCAAACAAAAATTGACAAAGCCTAATATCATGAATCTGTTGAACGGGAAACTTAGTTATATGTTTTAGGCAATCAGGATAAGTATGCAAAATCTCTTTTGCTAACGATAAATAAAAATCCTCTGCCCATTGTTCAAATTTAGCATCTGAATACTCTTTCCAGATATAGAATTCCTTGAGCCATTGTTGATGAATTCTTTCTCTCGATTTTCTTAATTCTTCTTCATAAGTTTTCGGATATTGAGAGGGATAGAATTTGACCTCCCGGGGAAACCAAATATCAATATTTCTGTCAATAACTGTTTTCAAAGAATCAACTATTGATTTTTTTGAAACGCCCCAAATCCAATTTCTAACAGACTCCTCAACTTGAACCTTTTTTATCTGATAATGATCGACAAATTTTGAACCTCTTGATAATAGATGATACATTCTTTCCAGGGGTTCAAAAAAATTTGATACAACTGACTCCTGAAGATGAAAACTGGATTGGGGACAAATAATAATCTGCATTTTGACAAGTCTGTCAAGTTTCTGGTATAAGCGTACCCAGAAGTGATCTGCATCATTATTTCCGGTAGCTTTCATATTAGGATGAAGTGCTCTTACCATATAGCTGAGAGCAAACTGATCAATATAGATAATTCTTTTGGAAAGATGGGGCAGGATGTAATGAACTTCTGTTTCATCACGCTGGGGATCTGGATAAAAACATTGAGTACACTTTCTCAAATAGTAACCAGGTAATATTGCACTAATTCCAAAACTTTTTTTACCACAACGTGGACATATAATGAATGGCGGGCTACTTATCTGTTTCATAAAACTGTCTTATTATCTCTCTTACCCAATAATAAAAATATTGTCAATAAATAAAAGAATATTAATGAATATTTTCTGACAATCTTATAAAAATCCATATTTATTAAAAAGAGTTTATCGTAGTAGTTTTGGATTTTTTCAGATTTCAAAACTACTACGATATCTAAACTATATTATTTCTCTACTGCTTCCTTAATTCTTTTTATACCCTCTAAGATATTTTCCCGAGAGGTAGCATAAGAAAGCCTGATATATTCCTGGTTCTCTTCCTGATTTTTGCTACCGAAACAGGTTCTTGCCAGTACTGCTACTCCGGCTTCATACAATAGATATTGTTGAAGTTCTTTAGAATCTTTTAGCTTTAAATTACGGCATGCTTCAGTTACATTAGGAAAGACATAAAATGCCCCACCGGGGTTTTTGCAAGAAATACCATTAATATTATTCAATGCCTCAACAATAATATCTCTCCTGGAATGGAATTCCTTAATCATCTTCACAGATTCTTCCTGCGGTCCTTCCAAAGCCTCAATTCCGGCCATCTGAGTAAATGATGCGGTACAGGAAACTGAATTAGTTGCCAATCTGGTAAATTGTGCTGCCATTTCAGTATTCATTACACCAAAACCCAGACGCCAACCGGTCATGGCATAGGTTTTGGAAAAACCATCCAATAAAATCGTTCTTTCTTTCATACCGGGAATAGAGATAATACTTTGAAATTCACCGTCGTAAACCATATTACAGTAAATCTCATCCGAAAAGACCCAAATATCATTTTCAATTGCTAAATCTGCTATTGCCTTTAAATCTGACTGAGTCAATATTCCACCGGTCGGATTCTGTGGAGAATTGATGATGATTAATTTTGTTTTATCAGTAATTTTATCTTTCAGCATATCAATATCAAATCGAAAATCTTTTTCCTCCAGTAGGGGCAACGGAACTGCTGTTGCACCAATAAAATTAATAACTGATTCGTAAATTGGGAAACCCGGATTCGGGTAAATAACTTCATCACCCTCATTTATGCATGATAATATACTAAAAAAAATAATCGGTTTTGCACCGGGTGTAACGACAACTTCTTCTGGGTTGACTTCAATGCCACGGGTTCGAGATATATAACGGGCAATACTTTCCCGAAATGGCATCAGTCCTGCTGAGGGTCCGTAATGAGTATAACCTTCATGAAGTGCCTTTGAGCCTGCTTCAATAATATTAAGGGGAGTGTCAAAATCCGGTTCTCCGATGGCAAAACTTATAATATCTTTTCCCTTAGCTTTTAATTTGTTAACCTCGGCCAATACTTCAAAGGCTGTTTCTGTACCCAGGCGATTCATGCGATTGGCAATCTGCATATTCAATACCTCCTGATTTTTTCTATTTTAGATTACATCTATATATTATAAGAAATTTGAGGCAGAAATCAATCATTTGGAAATCTGTCTGGATTTTTGAGTAGCCCTGTCAATCGCTTTGATTAACGCCACCCTGAATCCTCCGTCTTCCAGCTCCATTAATCCGTCTATAGTTACTCCTGCCGGCGTAGTAACCTCATCTTTTAATAAGGCAGGGTGTAATCCGGTTTCT
>CAZAJW010000129.1:0-2102 GCA_964485485.1 uncultured Atribacterota bacterium
AAAAGAGTAAGTAGTACTAGATTAGGCATGAATTAAAAGAAGAAAAGTATGTTGATAGAAGCAAAACTATAAAAAAATTTTTTCTCACCAAAGATGGAATAACAAAACCTGAAGAACTTATTAGAAAATATTTATAAAAAGATAAAGTAGCAAGAATTGTTGAAATACCTCCAAGAAGGATTTATTTTGATAGTATAGAAGAAAATCGATATAATTGTATATAGTGTTATAGCTGTTCTGAATAAATCAGGGTAAGTCATCTGATCATTTTTAACCTGAAATCCAAAGTAGTTATCTTGCTTGGAAATATTCAGTTACAGATAAGAAAAAGCATAACCAGAACTAACCAGGAAAAAGTTAAACCTCTTTTAGTTTTAGAGGTTTTTAAAGCCACCCGCTTTGCGGGTGCGATGTTTGTTGGTATTAGCAAAGGCAAGATGCCTTAGGAGGGACTTACAGAAAAGCAGTGGATAGTTTATGAGTATTGTTATATTTAATATTTTAGGCGGTCTAGCTCTATTTTTGTATGGACTATATACCTTAAGTGATGGCTTTAAGAAAATATTTTTCAAAGAGCTTAAGGATATTTTGAAGAAGCTTACCAGTAATCCAATTAAGGCAGTTGGATTGGGAGCATTTATTACCTCAGTTATCCAAAGCTCAAGTATTACCATAGTTACTCTCATCGGTTTTCTAAATGCTGGATTGATGAATCTGGGGCAGGCAATCGGGGTGATGCTGGGAGCGGAAATCGGTACAACCATAACTGCTCAGGTTGTGGCTTTTAAGGTTGGTATTTATTACTTTCCTTTTATTATTCTGGGCTGTTTATTTTTTTTCTTTTTTAAAAAGAAGACTATTCAGGTTATAGGCCAGATTGTACTTGGGTTTGGAATTGTTTTTTTGGGAATGAATACAATGTCCCAAGGGGCTCAGGTTATTCAAGAAATACCTTTTTTCCTCAATATACTGAATAGCTTTAGCCAGACTGCTGTTTTGGGTATTCTGGCAGGAACATTATTTACTGCTATCATTCAATCCAGCTCAGCTACTACAGGCTTGGTTATTGCTATGGGCATGGAAGGAGCAATAAGTTTGCCAGCTGCCATTACCTTAATTCTGGGTGCCAACATTGGTACTTGTATTACCGGTCTTCTTGCTTCTATAAAATCCTGCAAATCTTCAAAACGGCTTGCAATTGCCCACTTTATGGTAAATACTCTGGGAGTGTTAGTTTTTTCCTTTTTTATTTTACCTTTTAGCAAGGTTGTTGCTTTAACCAGTACTGATTTGGGACGGCAAGTTGCCAACGCTCATACCATTTTCAATGGTTTAATTGTCTTATCTATCATCCCCCTGCTCGGTTTCTTAAAGGTTTTGGTCGAGAAAATTGTTCCCGGTAAGATAACAGAAATAGAAAGAGGAGTTAAGTTTTTAGAGTATAAGATATTAAATATTCCCAGCTTAGCACTTTCACAAGCTCATAAAGAGGTTTTGCGGATGGGAAAAATAACCAAAGGAATGTTGGAAAAATCTAGAGAAGTAATGCTTTCAGGAGATAAAGATTTAATTATGGTTGTGGAAAGCGAGGAATCTAGCGTGGATGAACTCCATCATATTCTTGATGATTATTTAACTAAAATTTCTTCACAGGGTATTTCTAAAGAAGAATCCCAAAAATTAGCAATTCTGCTTCATAGTGTAACCGATATTGAAAGAGTGGCTGACCATGCCAATAATTTAGTTGAGATTTCAGAATTTAAATTAAAAAGCAGGATAAAATTTTCTGATTTAGCAGAGAAAGAAGTAGATGCGATGTTTTCAAAGGTAATTGATTCTTTTTCCTCTTCTATAGAAGCTCTGGAAAAGGATAGTCAGGAAATTGCTCAAAAAACATTGTCTTCGGAAAAAGAGGTTAATAATATGGGGGACCATTTAAGGACAACTCATCATAGTAGATTAAAAGAAGGAATATGCCAGCCGGAAGCAGGACCTATATACTTAGAAATTATAATGAATCTGGAACGTGTTTCTGACCATTCTGAGAATATTGCCAGCGGGGTAATAATGGGATTTTAGTAAAGCTAAATCTCGATTTATTC
>CAZAJW010000130.1:0-3633 GCA_964485485.1 uncultured Atribacterota bacterium
ATTATTTGCCTGGACTGTGTGTGTAATAAAGAAATCTCAAAAAATAAAAGTACCCGAAAAATACAAGCATAACAGCATTGATCTAAAATCTTTACAAGAGTTGGTCAAATTAAGCGTAAGTGAGAATAGTCCTATTTTAGCTCAAGAATACTTAAAAAAAACCGGAATTATATTAGTAATTGAGCCACATTTTCTAAAAACCCGTTTGGATGGCGCAACTATTCTTATAAATAAGGATAACCCTATTATTGGTCTCACGCTCAGATATGATCGTTTAGATAATTTTTGGTTTACCTTATTACACGAATTGGCACATATTGCTTTACATTATAATAGCGATGTTAGCCTATTTTATGATGAAATTGAAGGATTAAAAATAATTGATTTGGATGAAAAAGAAAAAGAAGCTGACGCATTAGCAGAAGAAGCTATTCTTCCTAAGGCTAAATGGGAAATCAGTCCTGCTAGATTAATTCCTTCTGCTATGGCGGCGAACAGTTTAGCTAATGAACTCAGAGTTCATCCTGCTATTATTGCTGGACAAATTAGATATAAAGGTAATAAATATATTTATTTGAATAAAATTGTAAATGCAGCAAAAGTCAGAAAATATTTCCCAAATGAAAAATGGAAATAAATAATATGTTTGACTCAAAGCATTATATACCAATCTTAAAATGGAAGCGTGCCGAACAAGGTGCGCTGAGAGCATTAAGCGAGAATCAGAAAAAATGTATTACTCCTTTGATTCAATTTGTAATGCCTAAATATAAACCAGGCAAGAATCTTAAAGACGAGAATCTTAAAAATATTGTTGCCAAATTTGAGGAGCAATTACCTCAAATCCCAGAAAAAATTATAGAGACATGGGGAACAACCCCTGTTTTTATCGATGTCAGTCTGTTGTTTACTACTCACCTTAAAGCAAAAAGCATTAAAGAAATTTCACTAGGAGGTCAAAAACCCAAAGGTATTTTTATTCCCGTTATTCATCTTAATGATGATCAGGAAATTCAGGATGCTGCTTATTCAGTAGTGAAGAAAACAAAAAGTGGTATCTGTTTAAGATTAATATGTCCTGACTTTTCTAATTTAACAAAGTTAAATCAGAATATTAATAATCTGCTTTCATCCAGTAAATTAACGGAAAAAGAAATTGATTTAATGGTTGATATTAAAGAAACAGGAGATAATGGGGATAAGTATGTTCAATATTTTAACTCCAGCCAAAATTTTCCAAATATAACAAAATGGAGAACATTTATATTTGCGAGCGGTTCATTCCCTGAGGATTTATCTCAGTGTAAAATTGACGAAGAAAATCTTATCCCACGCATTGGCTGGAAGAGCTGGAAAGAACAGGTAAAAAATAAAAAATTACAAAGGAAACCATCTTTTTCTGATTATACAATTCAGCATCCAGTTTATAAAGAGGTTTCTCAGTTTTTCAATCCTACTTGTAGTATTAAGTATACTTTAGAAAATGAGTGGTTAATTATGAAAGGCGAAAGACAAAAATTTGCACAATATTTAGCGAGCGCCGCTGAACTTAAAAAAAGCTCGAAATACTATGGAAAGGATTTTAGTGATGGCGACAGATATATTGAGGATAGAGCAAATCATTTTTTAGTGTATTTAAACAAACCCTCAGTTAAAGGCACGGGCAGCACCGAAACGTGGCTTAGGGCTGGCATTAACCACCATTTAGTATTAGTAGCGAATCAGGTCGCCAATCTGTTCTAAGAAATATTGTTTCTCTTACTTCTTCAATAAGAGTTTTTTTATCAAGTACGCCGGCTAATTTTTTATAGATCAAATCTCTGGGTTTTGAATAGAAGCCATCAGCCTCTTTATTTCTTTCAAGGATTTTAAGAGCTTCATCTCTCCATAAGAGTCTAGCGACTGATATACTATTCTGATTCATGTTAAATTCTTCTTCGCGGATAGTATTAAATATTACAGAGCCGTTATCATTGATCTTTGCAACTATAATACCCCACCACTCAGGTACTATATTTATTGCCTGATATAGATGATTTTTCCCAACGACTAATGTCATTTTATCAAATACTGAATTAAAGCTATCTATTTGTACAGGTAATCGTTGTAGGGTATCCTTGTCACTTTTTATTTCATAGCCATGCATAATTCCATTTATAACGGCGATATCAACCCTTGCGGTGCCGTGTTGGATACCAAGCTCTTCAATTATTCTTACTTTTTCATCTTGTGAATGGTGGTTTAGTAAATCTTTTTTTAGGGCGGATCTTATGATCAAATCGTTTGTAGGAATTATATTTTTAAAAACATTTTTTTTCATAAGATTATAATCCATATCAATTATTTTGTGTTAATTATATCATGAAATAAAATAGAATGATATATAGTTTTCCTGTAAATTTGTGTCTGCCTGTAACCGTTGCCATTCTTGCAGTTCCTTGATAAGCTGGTTCCAACTGAATCTTGAGTGGACCACCAGGGATACTAATTTGCGTGTAAATACAAATTAGATAGACTAGTAAAATTAAAAACCCGAGGATATATTTCTCGGATTTTTAATTTCCCGGAATCCAAAAACCGGAGACCTTGGCTCTCATTAGGTTAGTAGATTGAAATATCGATGAAGATTTCTGATACTTTACAATACTTGTAAAGTATTGGAAATGATATTAGTTTCACTGTCTTTTTTCCAGTAGTTTAGGAATTATAAAAAGTTGACACTACATTTCACATATGATACACTTATGTCATAATTATGAAAAGCAGGAAAAACCTTTTAGAACAACTTAAACCCTTGCCTTATTTCAGTAAGAATACTGTTTATCAGCTAGGCAAACAGTTAGAGCTTAAAGATTCTACGGTTAACACGTATATTAGCCGGTTTTTAAAGTCTAAGGAAATTATCCAGCTAAAAAAAGGCTTTTATGTGACCACGGATTTTTTTGAGAGAAATAAGAATGATGTTTCTTATTCGTTTTATCTTGCCAATATCATCCGGACACCGTCTTATGTGAGTTCGTGGACCGCGCTGCAGTATTACGACCTTGCCACAGAGATAATTCATTCAGTCACATCGGTAACAGCGAAAGTAACAAGAAATTATCAGACCAAAGCCGGCAATTTTTCTTATCAGTCGATTAAAAAAGATCTTTTTTCAGGTTTTTCGATAGCAAAAGGAAAGTTTGATTTTTTTATAGCTTCACCTTCAAAGGCATTATTCGATTTGCTGTATTTCAGGACGAATCAGTTTCGCAGTAAATCGGCAAAGAATATAAAAGCATTAATTGAGGAGTTACGGGTAGACATTGATGAAATGGATAAGAATGAACAGAAAAATTTTTATACAATGATGAAAAAATATGAGTAAACAGATTGTCACAATCTTAAAAAGAAAACTTGAGGATTTTGCTACTTACGGTGGGTTGGATGCAGAAACGCGACGTAATACGCTTAAAGAAGAGTTACAGTATTATGTTCTTAATTTTATTTACCACCATAAGGAGTATAAAAATTGGATTATGTACGGCGGTTCGGCTTTACGCATCATTCACGGGCTTAATCGCATGTCGGTGGACCTTGATTTTGAAATTTCCCATGCCATAACCGAGGAATTTTTAGAAAAATTGAAAGAAG
>CAZAJW010000131.1:0-8134 GCA_964485485.1 uncultured Atribacterota bacterium
ATTATTTTGTATCCTTGACTTATTTTTTCAATATTTTTCTAGCTTTCTATGCCAGAACTACAATGGGTATTCCGTTATAATTATCAACATAAGCATTAACATCATAGACTTCCAGTATATTTTTAGAGTTAATTACATCACTGTTACCCTTAGAATAAATCATCCCATCTTTTAACAAAATAAACTTATCAGAGAATCTCAAAGTAAGGTTTAAATCATGCATGACAACAATTGAAGAAATATTTTGAGATTTGGAAATATCCCTTATAATTTTCATTACTGCCATCTGATTTTTCAAATCAAGGTTATTGGTTGGTTCATCTAACAGAAGAATCTGTGGCTCCTGAACTAATGCCCTGGCGATAACTACTTTTTGTAGCTCTCCACCGCTTAGCTCTTTGGTATATCTCAAGGCATGCTCTTCAAGATTCATAAGCCGTAAAATATTACCGGTTATCTCAAGATCCTTTTTCGAAACTTCCCATTTTATATGTGGCTTTCTGCCCAATAATACAGCATCAAAGACATTTATATAATTACCATTAACACTCTGTGAAACATAGGCCATTTTTCTGGCAATTTCTTCACTATTAAGTGTATTAAGATTAAAATTGTCAACTAATATTGCCCCTTTTTTGGGTTTCAGCATTCTGTTAACACATTTCAAAAGGGTGGATTTCCCGGCACCATTGACACCGAGTATAGAGACAACCTCACCTTTATTTACTTTAAATTTTACATTCTTTAAAACACTTTTACTTTGATATGAGAATTCAACATCGTCAACCGAAAGAATCATGATAGAAATCTCCCTATTTTTTACTTTATTCTTTCTTTATTATATCACTCATAATTAATTTTTATTATTTTATTTTAGTTGTGCTTCCGGGCAACTTATTATTTATACATTTTTATCAGCAAATAAAGAAATAAAGGAGCCCCCATAAAGGATGTCAATATACCGACAGGTAATACAATGGGGGATATAATCGTTCTAGCAATGGTATCCGAAACTAGCAATAGAATTGCCCCAAATAAAGCGGATATGGGAATTAGAAACCTATAATCTCCCCCTATTAATATCCTTATTAAATGAGGACATATTAGTCCCACAAATCCGATTATACCCAAAAATGCTACATTTACTGAAACCAAAAGCGATGCTATAAGCATACTAACTAATCTTGTTTTTTCTGTATTCACTCCCAATGATTTCGCACTTTCTTCACCACTTTCCAATGCGTTATAGTCCCAGCGTTTATAGATAAAATATATCAAAGAAATAAACATAACAATAGCCATAATGCCAACTTCAGCCCAAAGTGGTCTACCTAAATCTCCGAAAGTCCAGTAAACCATAGAAGCTAACTGCAAGTCATTGGCAAAATATTGTATAACCATCGTACCTGCTGAAAACAGAGAACCCATTGCGATTCCGGCTAATATCATTGCTTCGGGTGTAAATTTCCTTAGCTTTGCCAGTAGAAGTATTGCTAAAGCTGCCATAAAAGACCCGATAAATGCAAAAATAGTTACCAGGTAGGGACTGTTGATAAATATCTTTCCTGTGCTTTCTGCTCCACCAATTCCGAATAATATAATGGCAAAAGCAGCCCCAAACATTGCTCCATGAGATATCCCGATGGTATAAGGAGAGGCAAGCGGGTTTCTTAAAGTACATTGCATAACCGCCCCTGAAACCGCCAAAGATATTCCTGCAATAACCGCCGCTATAATTCTAGGTAAACGTATATTCCAAATAATTAAATTAGCTGAAGCATCACCTTGTCCAATTAAAACCAGATAGATTTGACTTAATGCTAACTGGTATCCCCCTATTGATAATGAATATAGGCTAAACAAAAATAAGAAGGCAAGCAAAGTAAGTCCAATCAATATTTTTTTTCTATTTAGTTCTGCATATTTTTCAGTAATATTTTTAGTCAATATCTATCGATTATCCTTACCTCTCTCTTTCTTCATTCAAATTTCCTAAAGGCAGCATATTTATCTTTTAATTCATAATAAGCCTGTTCACTACTGTCACCATAGAATTTCTTATAAATTTCAATACTTTTTTTATCAATATCAATGTCTTGAAATTCATCTGGATACATTACCTTCCCTACATAATAGGCATCTGCAATCGCATTTTCCTTATTATAAGCATACCAGCAATAAGGCAAGATATTATATACCTTATTCTCTTGAACAGCTTTTAATTCTTTAAACGGACTGGACTTCAATTCGTTTTCTATAATAGTCAGTGAAACAGGTGATATAAAGATTACATCTGGATTCCAACCTACCAGTGCTTCCTTGTCAATATTCAGGCCGGAACTCATATCTGACAATTCGCGGGCAACATTGATTGCATTTACCCAGCCGAATGGAGGCCATTGTGGGTCGGTTCCGCTAAGTCCGTGTGAACCAAAAAAAGCCCTACCACCTATATAGGCTGTTAATTTCTGTTCATCAGGAATCTTCTTTGTTCGCTCCTGAAGGTCCCGGGAGTACTCTTCTATGATATTAATCAGTTCTTCGGCTCGTTGTTCTTTTCCAAGGGTTTTACCGATAACTTGCAAAGAATTGTAGAACAATTTATCTTGTTCAGGGGTTCCTATGGGATCTGTATACAAAGCAATAACTGGAATTTTTGTTTTACTCTCTAAATCATTCACCTGTTGTGCGCCACTTGCCCCAATAAATATAATATCAGGATTTAGCTTTATTATTATTTCATGGTTAAAACCACTTCCTCCTACGCCCACATTAACTACCGGTAAATCATAAAGCTCCGGGAAAGCTAACATGTAGGGTAAATCTGATCCCTGGGGAGCACCTTTTTCATCGGTTACGGATTTTTCTCTGAATTCAATTCCTACCACCTTATCTACTACATCAAAAGAAACAACCTCTCTAAGGGAACTGCCAACAGCAAGAATTCTGTTTATTTCTTTTGGTATTGTTACTTCTCTTTCTAATGTATCAATTATTTTCCTTTCACCTGCTAAACAAAAAATGCTAAAAATACTTATTAACAATAAACTAATAAAAATAATAAAAATCTTTTTTTTATGGAACATGGCAAAGCCTCCAGTAATATTATTCTAACATAAAACTATAAATTGGTGTTATTATTTTTATAATTGTAACACTAATTCAAAATAAAGCAAGTCATCTAATAAATATGAACTTTAATTCAATCTTCTTTTTGCAATGATAAAATTAATCCCATGAAATAATCTTTCTACTAGAATCAAACAAATTGAACAATTTGATTAAATTCTTTCTTTGATATAATTGGTATCATGATATTCTTAAAAGAGCAACCAACTACTAAAATCATGAAGAGGCGTTCATTGGAAGACCTGTTTAATATTTTATTTAAAAAACCAATTTAGGCAGAGTACTCATTCTTATTATTCTCCTATTATAATTATAGCATTTCGAGTAGACTATGGTTTTCCAAAAAATAATCCTCTATTGACATAATGACTTCTTTCCTGTAATATGCATAACAATTCCAAAAATTGTGAGCAGATATGGAAAACATTGATTTTATCTCTCTGATTCCCTTTGTATTTATTACTACTTTCACACCCGGACCGAACAATATCGCCTGTACTTCTATGGCAATCAATTTTGGTTTGAAAAAGTCAATGGGTTTCCTGTATGGAATTTTCTTTGGATTCGCTTCAGTTCTACTGCTTGCTGGCTTCTTTTCAAATATATTACTGAAAACAATCCCTGATCTAGAACCAATCATGCGCTGGATTGGAGCCGCCTATATCCTGTATTTAGCCTGGAATATTCTCAAGGCAGATTATTCTTTTCAACAAAACAATCAACATGTGCAACCTTTTAGTTTCAGTCATGGCTTTTTATTACAGTTTCTAAACCCAAAAGGTATTATTTATGCTTTAACGCTTTATTCGGCTTTTTTGTATTCGATAATTGATATTCCTCAATTTATCGTTTTATTTGCCTTTATTCTGGCATCAATCGGATTCCTATCACTTCTGCTCTGGGCTTCATTTGGAACATTAATAAGCCGCTTTTTATACCAGGATAAGGTAAGAAAGACACTGAATTTGCTGATGGCTCTTCTTTTGGCTTACACCGCTGTTAAGTTAACAGGCATCATATTCTAAATATTTTACAATATCAGTTAATGGCAAAATAACGAAGATGGTCGGAGGATAAATCCCGGAAAATATGAAAAGGGATTTTAAAATAACGAATCCCCTCTGCATAAGGGGCAATTTCATAAAGTCCAAAATAAATTACCATACCGTCATATTGAATATAAAAAGGCTGGCTCTCCAAGATAGACTGGAAATCTTTGCCTTCATTGAAATATATGGCTTTCTCAGCATCAATCTGTCTTTTAATCTCATGATTAATCAAATCCATATATTGATTATAATCCAGAAAGAGGTCTTTGATTTTTATCTCATCACCGGTTTTCAGGTCAAAATTATAATTTATTCGCTCTGTAAAACCATGGGCACCCAGGGTATAAGAATAATATATAAGAGAAAAACTTATAATTTTTTCTGAGAGATAGTGTAATTCAAAAATTGTTTCTCCAATATATTTTCTGGTTTGCCAACCAGCTTCTTTGGCTGTTTCCAGATATTTTTCAGAATCTCTTATTAGCTCATCAAGGAAACTAAAAATATCCGTTTCAATTATTGTTGCTATTCGATTCTGAATCTCCTCATTACCAAAGCCTTCAAAAAAAGGTATTTGCAAATTTGTTGTTAATGCAGGATAGTCTTCGGAAATGGTTTTAACACTAATTATAATTTCATGATTTTTTTGAGCCAGGGAAGGATAGTTAAAACAAAATAATATAATAATAAAAATTATCATGAATTGAATAAATTTAAGTAAGTATGTTTTCATAATTGATTCCTTTTGGTATAAATTATTATAGGCATTGAGAAACAGAAAATCAATTTTATTATATTATTTTAAAAGATCGTTGTTATTTATCTTTTTTACCTGGCACATAAATACTCGATTAGAGGTCGTGCTGGTTATAGGATCTTTCAAGCTGTCATCAGTTAATAGATTCAGATTATATTTTTCCCTATATTCACCCCAGCCCCAGGCAATTCGTATTGTGCCCGGTACAATAATAGAACTTATTCTTGCTCTTAACTTAATACTGCCGTTAGGAGTGCTAATCATTATTAAATCATCTTGATGAATGTTTCTTTCTTTCGCATCTTCAGAGTTAATCTCTACTTTGGGAATATCTTCTTTCTTTCTTAAAGACTTGATATGCCTGAATTGGGAATGGACAAAATGATTAGATCTTCTACCACTTAGTCCTATTAATGGATAATCATGTCTATTTTCATAAAAAGCAGGTCTCTGGCAGGACATACTGCGCCAAAAATCAGGAATAGCCGGATAACCAAATTTCTTGAGCAGTGAAGATTCGATTTCTACTTTGTTAGAGGGTGTTTTAAACCCCCCTTGCAGGTATTTTTGATATTGGACTTTTTCTAACAAAATACCTTCCGGACTTCTGTTTAATTCTTTTACTGTAACTTTAGATGGTTGAAGCTGGTCATCAATAGCCTCTTCCACATTATTCCAGGGGAACTCCTCGTCGTACCCTAATCTTTGCGCAATGCGAAAAATAATCGCCCAATCAGGCAGGCTATTTCCATATGGTTCAATCACCTTTTTCTGTAATTTCAGATTATTGCCAGACAATGCATTGTTGCTAATCATGGTTTGTTCAAAGGAAAAACACGCTGGCAATATAATATCAGCAAATTCGGCAGTTTGTGTCATCATAGGGTCTATAACTGCTAAAAAATCTAATTTCTTAAAGGCCTTTTTAGCTCGATTAACATTAGCCATAGTCACAATCGGGTTAGCTCCCTGGATAATAAGACCTTTAATAGGATAAGGTTTATGTTCGAGTATGGCATCAATTAAAACACCCATGACATGGATCCCTCTTCTTTCACTATACTGGCTGAACAAAGGATAATCTATACTAATAGGAATGGGTGTTTGCCAAAAAGATGTCCTCAACTGATAATTCTTAATTTTAACAGGTTGAGGGATTAAATCTCCGCCTCTACGGTCTAAATTACCGCTAATCGCTCTTAATATCGCAAGCGCTCGGGTAACCTGGGAAACCTGACAATGCATGTCCAGGCCATTTCCTTCGGCAATACATGCAGGCTGATTATTCATATACAATTTAACAGCCTTAATAATTTTATCTGTTGGTATTTCTACCACTTTTGATACTTGCGCAGGTGAATAATCTTCAACTGCCTTTTTTAGACCATTAAATCCGACTGTGTAATTTTTTACAAATTCATGGTCAAATAAATCATTTTTGATAATCCAGTTCATCATGGCCATAGCTAAGAATCCATCAGTACCGGGTTTAATCTGTAACCAGATATCAGCCTTTGTTGCCAGCGGTGTTTTAATCGGATCAATAACCACTAATTTAGCTCCCTTGCTTCTAGCATACAATAAATCTTCATATGCAGTAGGATTGGTATCCTGATCATTCCTCCCCCAACAAATAATACATTTTGAATTCTTATAATCAGGACTGCTCATATCTCCATAAGTAAATGTTTGGAGAGCTTCTCTCCCGGCATGACAGACCGAACCATTACCTATCGCATTGGGTGAACCAAATGCATGCATTAAACGCATAACATAGTGCCATGATCCGCCCCAATCTGACGCCTGACCTCTTAACCAGCCCAATGCTTCCGCACCGTAATTATTTTTTATTTCCTTCATTTTAGAACAGATAAAATCAAATGCTGTTTCCCAGGATATTTCCTGCAATGTTCCCTCTCTTGTTCTCATTTTAGGCTTGTTCAATCTTTTTGAAGAGTAGATAATTTCGGCAGCAGCCTGGGCTTTTGGACAAACCTGATGTATGCTATCAGGATATCTCTTTACTCTCTGGACAGAAACAAGTTTCCCATTATCAATCTTCACTTCAACCGGACAGCAGGCAGAACACAAACGACATAACGTATTTATTTTCATAAAAAAACTCCCGCAGCTATTTTTCTATATTTTCGGCTATCTGAAATTGTTTTAAATCAATTTTTTGGTCACCCGTTTGGACTCTATTCTGTTTAATCAATATGATGATGAAAATTATTAATCCTATATAATTAAACAATCGATATGGTAAAAAAAGGGCAACAGCAGAAAATAGTATTAAGATGTTATTTAATAAAGATAAATGTCCGAATACATACCTTTCCCAAAAAATAGCAAAAGCAATTAATCCACATAATACCATAATGGTGGTTTCAATAATTAGTAAAATGTTTCCCTGCAATAAAATAGCCGGGCGATAATAAAATAAAAAAGGTAAAATATAAAGTCCTTTGGAAAATTTAAAGGCAGTAAACATGGTCTTCATTGGATCGGCCCCGGCAATTCCTGCCCCTACTATAGAGGCTAAGCCAACCGGAGGGGTTATCTCGGAATTAATGCTGAACCATATCATAATCATATGAGCAATAAGAACAGGGAATCCTAACTCAATTAAACTGGGTCCGGCTGTAATAGCAACAATAATATAGGCAGCACTGCTTGGTAGCCCCATACCAAGTATAGTAGAAATAAGGCCTACAAGTAATATGGCTAAAAAAGTGCTTTCATTGCTGAGACCTGATAGAAACCAGGATATCTTTAAACCAAGCCCGCTTAAACCGACCATTGCTAAAATAATTCCGATGCAGGGAACAATACTTCCAATATAAAGCGAGTATTTACCTCCCAGTACCAACGCTCGATAAATAAAGGACAGATCCAAATGGCGTTTTTGAATCATATGGATTACAACAAGGACCATAATTCCGCTTAGAGCCGCAAGGTTGGGAGAAAAACCCATTACCATCACAATAACAATAAAAACTAAAGAAAAGAAATAATACCATCCTCTTTTTAGCAATTCAGTCCATTTTTCCAGGTTTTCCGAATTAATTATCTCAACTTCTTGTTTCCTGGCTTCAATATGAACAAATACATACAATGTAATATAATATAATATGATCGGTAAAGCGGCTACTGATATTATTGTCAGATATGGTATTTGCGTTAATTCCACCATAATAAA
>CAZAJW010000132.1:0-4485 GCA_964485485.1 uncultured Atribacterota bacterium
GTTTCTGTATTTCTAGACAAAAAACAAAATATTAAAATGGTCAGTGACAATTATTTTGAGATAAACGCTTCAACCCTACCTGAAAAGACCAGCATCTATGTTTTAAACTATTAATTTGTTCATTTTTTTCATATTTTATAAAAAATATTAAAAAATACCTTATTTTTTTTCCAGTTTATGTTTATAATATGGCAGGTAAGAAAGTATCAAATATTGAGTATTTAATATCAATACTGTGAGAATAATTAAAAGATAATAGTCGTTGGTAAAGAGATTTGTGTTTCTTATCTCTTCTCCTGGACTACATACCAATACTATTTTGAAAGTATTGATCGTTGATTGGCTGATTTTAATTGTATTTAACTAAAAACTGAAAACTATAAACTAAAAACCGTTTTTCTCTTATATTGTATTTGGACTACATACTACATACTCGATACTATATACTGTATTTTCCCTCGATACTATTTTGAAATCATTGACAGCAATGTATCACATATGATACCATATCTATAAATCAAATAACATTGCTACTATAATTATTGTGGCAATGAATTAAAAAGGTGAACAATATGAGTAACCAAAGGACACTGGTATCTTTAGAACCTCCGGTCAGGGACTTATTAAAACAAATGGCAAAAGAAAGAGGAATTTCTATTTCCTCTCTATGCCGGGATTTAATCTGTGAAGGATTAGAAATTTTAGAAGATAGGTACTTCGATCAAATTGCATCTGAAAGGGAAGATAAATTTAACTGGGAAAACGGCTTAACTCATGAAGAAGTATGGGATAAAAAATTAAAGTGAAAATCAAATATCATCCCAAGGTAAAAAATGAAGATATTCCCAGGTTGAGTTCAAATATTTCCACAAGAATAGAAAATGCCATCAGAAATCGCTTGCTGGTTGATCCCATAAAGTATGGTCTTTATCTGCATGGAAGTTTAAAAGGCTATCACAAACTACGGGTAGGGGACTGGCGGATTATTTTCAGAGTTGTGGATAATGAAATAAGAATCATTGCCATTGGCAATCGCAAAGATGTCTATCAAGATATTGAACTAAGAAAATAAATAATCCCCATCATTTATTCTCTTTGGTATTATTTTTCCTACACTTATGCTTACTAACGGTATACGTTATATTGATATGTGCCAGGATAAAATGAATTATTGTGTCTTGGGGAGAGTTTGTGAGTTGACTTTTGACACAGTATCTAACAATTGAAAACAGAAAACCAAATTATTCTAACAGTAAATTCCAACGACATTTTAAACGTTATACGGTATACGTAATATGATATACTTGTTTTGATAGGTTAAGAACTCCATAAGGAGGAAAAAAATGTATAAATATGAAGTAATTGTCTGGTGGAGTGAAAAAGACCAAATTTATATTGCCGAAGTTCCTGAACTACCCGGGTGTATGAGTGATGGTGGAACTTATGAGGAGGCTTTAAAAAATATTCAAATCATTATTTCTGAATGGATACAGGTTGCCAAAAAATTAGGGAGAAAAATTCCTGAACCCAAAGGAAGGCTAATATATGCATAATTTTTTAATTTCCTCATTTTTTCCTCATCCTTTTCCCCTGGATATTTCATATTGGTTTTCAGTATTCATTGATAAATTGGCTAATTGATATTTCTTGTCTTTAATTACATAATTGCTTGTGAAAAAAGCGAAAAAATTATACAATTCTATATATACTAATATGTATGGTAGAATTTACCAAAAATGTATTCCAGGTCATATATAAAATCTTAAAGGTATTTATCTATGAATATTATAGAGATAAAGAAAAAAATAAATCAAAAGATTGACTATATCAAGGAAAATTTTCAAGTAAAAGAGATAGGTATATTTGGTTCTTTTGCCAGAGGTGGATATTTTGTTCATGAGGATAGTGATATTGATATATTGGTTAGTTTTAATAAAGGGTTTAAGGATTTCTTTAATTATATGAGATTAAAGTATTATCTTGAAGATTTACTGGGCAAAAAAGTTGATTTAGTAATAAAAGATGCAGTAAAACCAAGGTTAAAAGAAAAAATCCTAAATGAGGTCCAATATGTCTGAAAAATCAAGAGACTACCTATTATATTTAGAAGACATCATAAATGCTATTCAAAAAATAGAAAACTATACCCAGAATATGGATTTTCATAAATTTTCAAAAAATGAAATGGTAATAGATGCTGTGATTAGAAATTTTGAGGTAATAGGTGAGGCGACAAAAAATATCCCTGAAGAGGTTAAAGAGAAATATCCAACAGTTGAATGGAAAGAAGCAACAGGTTTTAGAGAAGTATTAATTCATGATTATTTCGGAATTGATGTTGAAGCTGTTTGGGATACACTGAAAAATAATTTACAGTCCTTTAATGAACATATTTTAGAGGTTTTCAAAGATCAACAAAGCTAAAAGTCAATATAATAATAACACCCAAAAAAAAAGTAATTCATTAGATATCCTCATCATTTATACTGTAGCTAATAAATAGTAGGTGTATAGTCTAATCTATTCCCTGAATCAAAAGTGTTACCCATATATTGGTTAAATACTTGTGTCTAGTTCCTTGCACCTCGCAGCTTGTACCTTAATTTCGAGGGGCAGAATCTTATTTGATTTTAACCAAAAACTGACAACTGCAAACAGTATTTCTAGATGTACTATCTTGATTTTGTCTTTCATATTTTTCTTGTATTCTTTTTTTAACTGTAAACTGTAAACAGAAAACTGAAAACCCTTTTGTTATTCATCACGCATCACTCCTTACTGTATTTCCTACCCTGAGGGAAGGATTAACTCATCTCTTATTTCATCCCAATTGATGGAAGGATTACCAATTTTTTAATTTTCTCCCCTATGAAAAAGGATTTACTCCTCTTTTGTTTCCTCCCCCTTGAGGGGGGAGGATGAAGGTGGGGGTGAATTTATCCCCCTCACCCTGACCCTCTCCCACCGAGGGGAGAGGGAAGTATGAGGAGAAGATAATTTCCTAATATCTTGTCAATCTTGAAGGAAAATGTTTTTCTTTCAAATACATCTTATACATTTTAACTGTAAACTGACAACTGAAAACCCTTTTGTTATTCATCACTCATTACTTGTTACTGCATTTTAACGTTATACGGTATACGTTATACTTTATACGATTTTGACTCGATACCACATACTCGATACTCGATACAGTCTTCATTACTCATTACTCAGTATTCATTACTGTATTTTGGACGCAATACGCAACACGATTTTAACTATATACTTTTTTTTAAAATTAATGTCTAATATTTAAAACCATAGGGAATAATTTAAATATAAAAACAGGTCCATTGTTTTTGGCTCATCGTTTTTAGATTAAACCGAAGCAAATACTTGGAGATGTATCCAGATTTAACTGTAAACTGACAACAGATAACTGAAAACATTTTTAAACTAACAATGCAAGCCCATAGTTTGTGGTTTTAGACTCAATACGCAATACGCACGACGCAATACGATTTTAACGCAATACGGTATACGGTTTTTAGGAGGGCAAGTGTACCAGAAATTATTCCATAGCAAAAAAACTAAAAAAGGTTTTACCCTTATCGAACTAATGGTGGTAGTTGTTATTATTGGTGTTCTGTCATTGTTCGGATTGAGGGTATATTCCCAGCAGCAGGAAAAAGCAAAAGATTCCCTGGTCAGGGCTAATGTTGGAACGGTTCATGTCGTAGTTCAATCAGAATTGGCTGATCGTTTTGTCAGTGAAGTCACTGAAACTGTATTAAACCAATTACTTGATGATTCAGCAATTCAGAATCCCTATAGCAATCATTATCAGACTTCATGCCATTATTCCAATGGAGCGAAGCCAACGGAAAGCATTCAGGGGGAAGTATACGTGTGGAAAGATGAGTCAGATGTTTTTCATATCAATGGCTGGGATGTAAACGGCAATGATGTGTATCCTTCCGATTTAACGGCAAGGAGATAAAAATTTTTTAAATCATTGTCTAAAATATTTTGTTTAAGGGAATAATTAAGTAAGAAGCAGTAAAAAATTACAGTAGATAAATGATGAAACAGCAGATGAAAAAATATAGTAGTGGATAAAAAAGTTCTTATTGAAAGGAAGTGATCAACGGAAGAAAATAAATGTACTCATAAAGTGAACCATATTCACTTACCTTAGTCTGTAAACTGACAGATGATAGCTTACAACTTGTAGATAAAATTCGACTTTCGTGTTTTGATTTAAAAATGTAAACTGATATCTAACTAACAAATAATAGCTTAAAACAATCTTTTTAGATTGAATTGTATCGAAACTGTGAACTGATAACGTTCTAACTGACAACAATATTTTTCTTAAAAATTTTTAGACTAAAAACTAAAAACAAAAAACTATAAACAAAATGAATAGGAGGAAATGTAAATGTTCATTTATTTACACAAAAACAGAAAAGGTTTTACGCTGATCGAACTGATGGTCGTGGT
>CAZAJW010000133.1:0-11292 GCA_964485485.1 uncultured Atribacterota bacterium
ATTTTGGACATGCGTCAGAATTAATAAAAGGCCGTTTTGAGCAATGGCTGGAAAGGATTTTTAGATGAATATTATAACAGCAATAATAACAATATTAGGAATAACTGCATTATTGACACTGTACCGAGTTTTTTTTGGTCCTACTCCATGGGATAGGCTTATTGCTGTGAATCTCATTTCATCCAAGGTGGTAAGTATTATGGTAGCAGCAGCATTATTGTTCAGACGTAATATCTATATGGATGTAGCTTTAGTATATGCAATTATTGGATTTGTTAGTAGCATTGCTATTAGTAAGTTCTTAGAAAGAGAAAGCAGGGGAAAGAGATGATTGCCAATTTATTAATATTTTTTGGATTAATTTTTTTCTTTTTTGGTACAATAGGTACAATTCGTTTTCCGGATATTTATACGCGATTACAATCAAGTTCCAAGTGTGACGGAGCAGGCGCGGTTGCCTTGTTTGCTGGCTTAATGATAAGAGAAGGATTCAACATATTTTCTTTAAGGATATTGATTATTACATTTTTTCTTCTATTGACAAATCCAGTATCTACCCATGCTATAGCGCGCTCTGCTGCAATCAGGGGAATAAAGCCATGGCGAAAAGAGGACAACAAAGAGAGTAAAAGGGAAGGAGAATTAAAAGGAAGAAGATAATTATGATAACCCCATTTTTGGTGATGTTAGTTGTGCTTGCTTTGCTGACACTTGAATTAAAAAATTTATTAAGCTCAGTTATTGTATTCGGGGCATTCAGCCTAATTTTATCATTGATATTATATTATTTGCATGCACCTGACGTGGCTATTACCGAAGCTGCGATAGGTTCGGGCTTTGCTACGGTTATTTTTATTATAGCTATTAAAAAACGAGGATCACTTGTTATGCTAACTTATCCACATAGCCGTTTCTTCTTCTATAATCACAAAGGTGAGCCTTCTGGATTAGATTATGATATTTTATCATTGTTTGCTCAAAGTTTAGATTTGGAATTAGAAGTAAGAGTAGTTGGAAAATGGCAAGAGCTTATTAATCAGCTTATCTTAGAGAAGGGAGATATTATTGCTGCTGGAATGACCCGACTTAAGGAAAGAGAAAAACAGATGAACTTTTCTGATGGTTATTTCCCAACCAAGGTAGTTATTGTGACTAATGTTGAGAATGCTGAGTTAAATTCAATTAGCGATCTAGGGGACAAAACTGTTTCTTCAGTACCAGGCACTTCCTGCCTCCATGCTCTTAAGATGATTGATGGCATTAAAATTGATACAGATTTTTCTGATCCGAACAAACTTTTACAAGCTGTATCTGAAGGAAAAATATATGCTGTTGCAGTAGACCTGATTGAAGCAATGGTGGGACAGATTGATTCTCATAAATTAAAAATAGTAGGAACCATAAGCGATATTCAGGAATATGGATATGGAATAGCAAAAGATAGAAAAGAGCTCCTGGCTCAATTAAATGTTTTTTTAAAAGAAATCAAGCAGGACGGAACTTATAAGAAATTATATAAGAAATATATACACTAAGAAGGAACAGACAAACAAGAGATGAAAAAGTATTATTATATTGTTATATTGATTATACTAACAATTCTGATAATTGGTTCAATTTGTCCGGAATATGGTAATCCAAGAAATTTGGATTATATCAACTATTACCTGGACAATGGTGTCAGCGATACTGGTGCAATTAACCTTGTTGCATCGATATATCTTGATTATCGTGCTTATGATACCTTAATGGAAACAGTTGTTCTTTTTATGGCGGTCATAGGCGTTACATTTATTTTACGTAAGGATAGATAAATTGAAAAATTCAAGGATAATAAAAACCCTAGCCCAAAAACTATTACCTTTTATATTCCTTTTCGGTTTTTATTTGACCTTACATGGACATTTGTCTCCTGGAGGAGGGTTTCAAGGAGGCGTTGTTATAGCAACAGCGATTATTCTTTTGACCCTATCTTATGGCATTAAGGAAACAGAGAATAGATTTAAAGAAAAACATCTAAGTGTTGTGGAAAAATTAGCTATATTGGCATTTATATTTTTGGGTTTACTGGGAATATTTTTTGGTTATCCTTTTCTCAAGAATTTTCTTCCCCTGGGCCAGAGGGGATGTATTACCAGTGCCGGACTGATGGTTCCCTTGAATTTAGTAATAAGCATCAAGGTAGCTGCAGGTATCACTGGAATATTTTATGCATTAATCAAATATAGAGGCGAGATATGACACCAATAAACATTAGTTTATTATTATTTATGATTGGTTTGTATGGAGTAATTACTAAGAACAATCTAATTAAAAAAATTATTGGTTTGGCTATAATTAATGCTAGTGTAGTATTGTTTTTTATTGCTATTGGTTACCGAGAAAGCGGCTTAGCACCTATAATGAGTAGTAGTGAAGCAGCTGATTCCACAAATAAGATTTTTGTTAATCCGATACCCCAGGCTTTGATGCTTACTGCTATTGTGGTTAGCATTTCTCTAACTGCTTTAGCATTGGCTTTGGTAGTAAAAATTTATTCCAAATACAAAACCTTAGATGTTCAAAAACTTTACGAGGAGTAAGAATTGCTGAATCATTTGCCAATTTTAATTATTATTTTTCCTTTGTCAATTGCCTTTATAATTTTACTCTTTAAAAAACATACAATAACTTTATCGATTGTCAGTATTGTATTTTCATTAGCTTCGCTTTTAAAATTTTTTCCTTCTATTTTAAATGGACAAGTAATAACATATCATCTCGGTAGTTGGCAGGGGCCGCTGGGTATCAGCCTGGTTATTGATGGTTTGAGTTTTTTCTTTGCTTTCATAGCATTGGTAATAGGAGTAATGGTCATTTTATATTCTATTCCTGAAAAAAGGCACAATCATACCTATTATTTTTTATTATTGCTTTTATTGAGTAGCATGGTTGCTACAATTTTCACTGCTGATATATTTAACATGTATGTTCTCTATGATCTTGTGGCTATTGCTACCTATTTGCTAATTGCTTATTACCAACAGGGAGTTGCTTTAAAAGCCAGCTTGAATTATCTTCTCATGAGTGCTGTTGGATTATCTTTGTTTTTATTGGGAGTGGGTTCTTTATATGCTATGTCCGGTACCTTGCATATAGCAAGCATATCAGAACAACTCCCGGCAATATTTGCTCATGATCCACAAATTATCATAATGTCTTTGGTATTGGTTATTACGAGTATGGGAATTAAAATGGCCATGGTTCCCCTTCATGGCTGGTTGCCTGATGCTCATTCCCTGGCACCTTCCCCGGTTAGTGCTATTCTGTCTGGAGTAGTAGTTAAGGTAGGTTTATATTGTTTAATAAGATTGATTTTTGGTCTTTTTAGTACAGAAAAAGTACTGGTAAGCATTGGTAGTCATTATATTTTAATGGGCTTTGGCACTATTAGCCTCCTTTTTGGGGCCATGATGGCACTTACTCAAACTGATTTAAAACGAATGTTGGCTTATTCAACGATTAACCAGATTGGACTTATATTGATTGGGCTAGGCATTAATATTGATTCGGGTTTCGAAGGTTCACTATTTCATGTTCTAAATCATGCTTTATTAAAGAGTGCATTATTTCTCTGTGCAGGTATTATTATTAAGACTGGTTCAAGAAAGATAAAGGAACTTACTGGTTTTGGAAAGAATAATCCTGTAGTTGCTTTTTGTTTTGTTGTTCTTTCCCTTGGTATTATAGGCATTCCACCTATGAATGGTTTTGTCAGCAAATTTTTGATATGTTTAGCTGCTATTGAGTCTGGGTATTCTATTCTTGCGTTGATTATTGTTTTCGCAAGCCTCGTTACTGCTGCTTATTATTTTCGTGTAATACAGGTATTTTATAGTGAACCCATTCCATCAAATAGCAGTTTATCAAACATAGATGTTGCGGAAAATTCATTATTTTGGGATAAAGTTTTTAGAATATGGCCAATTTATATTTTAACAGGTTTTTCTTTGATGCTTGGAATTTTTCCTTACCTAGGTTTTTCATTGATTAGACCGGCTGTAAAAATATTATTATTAAATATCGTAAAATAAGGGTAACAGGTACAGAAAAAAAGGAGGTAATTTTTATTCTTTATTCAAATTTACCAATCTTGACTGTATTTTTCCCTTTTTTTCTGTCAATAACAATTATTTTGTTTGTTAAGAAAAATTGGGAAATTGAAAACCAGCTTAGGTTAATCAAAAAAATAATTTTTACTGGAATGGTAATCATGTCCTTCTTTCTCGGTTCAATGTTATTTGCCGTGTTAAAGGGCAATATATATGAGAGTGTTTTTTGGCCACAAATGACTCCTTTTGATTTAAGTTTCCGGGTAGACGGACTAAGTATTATTATGGCTGTACTTATCTTTGTGCTCTGGTCAGCAGTTTTCATATACTCCATTGCTTATGTTAAGAATAGTGTTATAAGATATTACTCTTTACTTTTGTTGTTGCTAGGAAGCGTACAGGATACAATATTTGCTGGAGATTTAGTTAATTTCTATATTTTTTTGGAAATCACAACTATTGTGACCTATTTTCTTATAACACACAATAAAGATGCAGTTGCCCTAAAGGCCGGTTATAAATATTTGATAATGTTATTAGGAGGAGCTTTTTTAATATTATTATCAATTCTCTTTGCATATAGATATATGGGAAATTACAAGATGTCAAGCATTATTACATGTGGTTATATAATAGCTCCCATACTCTTTCTGATAGGCTGTTTCATTAAAGCAGGAGCTATCCCTCTGCATGTTTGGTTGCCTGACGCTCATCCTGCTGCTCCGTCCTCCATAAGTGCTTTTTTATCAGGAATAATGATAAAGATAGGAGCTTATGGCATAATTAGGGTGATAACACCAAATATAAATATAGAATTTCCTGTTACAAATACTGGAAATATATTAAGCGTGATTATTCTAGTTGTGGGAATTTTATCCATGTTTATTGGTGTTTTTTTGGCGTTGATTCAAACAGATGTGAAACGACTATTGGCTTACCATAGTATTAGTCAAATGGGATACATTCTTCTGGGTATTGGATTAGGTACCAAACTTGGGTTGGCTGGAGGGTTATATCATATTATTAATCATGCCATTTTTAAAGGTTTATTGTTTTTGAGTATAGGTGCGGTAATTTTTAGGGCCGATTCAAGAAAGCTTGGTGAGTTAGGTGGTTTATGGAAAAAAATGCCTGTAACGACGATTGTAGGCATTGTTGCTGCACTTTCTATTTCCGGAATTCCCCCTTTTAATGGCTTTGCAAGTAAAATGATTCTTGGAAAGGCTGTTGGTGAGTTCAGTATAATATTCAAATATATGTTAACTATAGCTTCAGCGTTTACTTTTGCCTCCTTTTTCAAGCTAATTAAATTTACATTTTTTGGTAAGGCAAAAAAATCACTAGACTTCCTACAAGAAGCCCCCTTATTAATGTTAATACCAATGATTGTGCTTTCTACATTTTGTGTTATTTTGGGATTGCAGGCAGATGTGGTAATGAATCAATTGATGCCGGTTGCCATGAATGAACCAGGCCATTATCAAATGTTTTCAAATGTGGTATTTTGGACAGAAGGTTTGTTATATGATACTTTCTTAACCATTCTTTTGGGATTTACAGTTTATATAATAGCCTTAAAAATAGGGTTGATCGGTAAAGAAGATAAACCGATGGTTCATAAAAATTTACTGTTAAGAAAGGCAAGTTGTTTAAGCACAGATTATCTTTACTGCCAGGCCGCTTTATCAGTCCAAAATTCTTGCCATAAATTAAACAAAATATATTCCCGTGATTTTAATATCCATTTATCTTGGATAGCATTGACTATAATTATTTTATTCATAATACTATGGTTCGGTTTGAAAATTAACACTTAATTAAATAATATATCTGAAATAAAAATAAATAGAAGCCACAAATAAGTCAATGATAACTAATGGAAAAGCTATTTTGAAAAAATACCAGAAGTAAATGTGTTGATTATTTTTTTCGGCAATTTCTGCGACAATTAGGTTAGAAGCGGTTCCGATAAGGGTTCCGTTTGCTCCGATATTTGATCCCAGGGTGAGAGCAATCCAGACAACCGGTGCAGTTGAAGGAAACTCTTGAACAATATGATTTATAACAGGAATAGCTAGATTTACAATGGGAATGTTATCCAAAAAAGAAGACATAAAAGTGGACGATACTAGGAATAGAAAATCAAGATATTGAAAATTTGCTTTGGTTAATTGAACAATTTTCTGTGATAGTATATCGATGATTCCATGTTCTTCCATTGTTCCGGCCAGTATATTCAAACCAATTAAGAAAAATACAATTCCCCAATCAATTTGTGAGTAAATAGAGTGGGCTGACTTACCTGGGGTAATAAAAAGTAGCGTAATAGCCAAAAAGAGAATAATAACTGCCAGATCTATTTCAAACATATGGGAAAAGAAGATTAATATGATGCCGATAAATATCATAATTACAATCTTTCTAAAGAGAATCTGGTCAGTGATACATTCATTACCACTAATTTCAGCTAAGCGAGAAACTACATGTTGAGGGATTTTGTTTTCTAATAGAGTTTTTGAAAAAATTATTTTAAAATAATATATGTTTACTATGGTTAGAATAATTGCAATGGGTGTGGTGTGATAGATAAAATCAAAAAATGTTAAATGCGCCGCTGAACCAATCATAATATTGGCAGGTGTTCCAAGGTAGGTAGCCATTCCACCAATATTGGCAAAGATAATTTCTGATATTAAAAATGGTATAGATGATATTCCTAATATGGAAGTAATGGCAATTGTAATGTTAGCCATAAACAAGACTGTGGTAATTTCATCAAAGAAGGATGATAGTGCTCCAGTTAAAAGAGATAAGAGAATAAGCAATATCCAGGGATTGCCATGACTATATCGCATTACCTTGACAGCTAAAAATTGAAATATTCCACTATCTTTTGCGATAGTGGTGAATACCATTACCCCGATAATGATTCCTATTTTATTAAAGTCAATATAGCTAACCGCTCTTTCAAAAGAAATTAGGCCGATGAGAATTACTACTATTCCTCCTAAAAAAGCAGAAGAAGTACGAATACGCCGGTTGGTAAAAATAAAGAAGTAAACAAGACTAATAATGGTAATTGTTAAAAATAGTTGGTTCATTGAGCATTTCCTTGTCTGTAGTAAAAGTATATTGACTAAAATATGATAGATTTATTTTTTTACTTTTTAATTTAAAGTATTTTTAAATGTATTTTGCATATTAATGAACATTTATTTATACTTTTATTTATAATGTTTATCGTAGTCGAAATTAATAAATAGATGATTATAAATAATAATTTGTTTTTTTGTTATTTGGTTGTCAATAAATGGTGAATAGATGTGTTAAAATTATCAAAGAAACAAAGAACACATTGCTATAAAGTTATATTTTATTATATAATTACGGGAGACCCGTAGACCTTACTATTTATCATATAATAACATAAAAAATAATTTAGCGCAGCCAATATTGAAAACTTTTACTGCTTAATATATACCAAAGGAGTTCAACTGATGTTTAATTTTTTTCTTTTTTCCTCCTTTTCCCGGAATATCGGTATCGATCTAGGCACTGCCACTACGCTGGTTTATGTCAAAGGAAGGGGTATTATCTTAGAGGAGCCTTCTGTAGTAGCTTATGAAAAAAAAGATAATCATATTTTGAAGGTCGGGAAAGAAGCCAGGGCAATGATTGGAAGAACGCCCCGGGGAGTTTACACTGTCCGCCCATTACAGTATGGTGTAATTGCTAATTTTGAAGTGACAGCAGCAATGATACGTTATTTTATAAAAAAAATATTCAAAAGAAATCAGTTTATCAAACCGTCAATTACTATTTGCGTTCCTTCGGGGGTTACCGAGGTAGAAAAAAGGGCAGTTTCTGAAGTTGCTTATGAATGTGGTTCTCATCGAGTATTTTTAATAGAAGAACCTATTGCAGCAGCCATAGGTGCAGGATTACCTATCTTTGAACCTATGGGTAATTTAATCATAGATATTGGTGGCGGAACAACTGAAGTTGCTGTTATTTCTTTGGGAGGAATTGTAGTAAATGAAATGTCAAAGGTAGCCGGTGACTATCTGAATCAACGAATTAGTAAGTATATCAAGGATAAGCATGGTTTATTTATAGGTGATTTGACGGCTGAGTCATTAAAAATATCACTTTCCGATAAGAATTCAAAAGATGAAAATGATTATTATGAAGTAAAGGGCAGAGATCGCCTTACCGGATTACCTATAAGAATTAATTTGGCAAAAAGTGAATTAAAGGAAGCACTTTCTGATTCAGTAAAGGCAATTGCTAATACGGTAAAATTAACCCTTGAAAAAACCCCTCCTGAACTTGTTTCAGATATAATCAATAAAGGATTGATTATGACAGGCGGAGGTTCGTTATTGGCTGGTTTGGATGAGGTATTGCAAGAACAGATTGAAATTCCGGTTTTTATATCAAAGGAACCGTTATATTGTGTGGTGAAGGGTACGGGAGAGGCTTTGGAAAATTTTGAAAAGTACCATCGGGTTTTACAAAGAAGCATAAAAAGCAGGTAACTTAAAATAGTTATACTGGCAAAACAACAATTCTTACAACTATGAATGGAGTGTGTAAATTGTATAGATTTTCTAAAGAACGAAGGGCGCTTATCTTGTTTATCTGCTTATTTCTCTTGTCTGCCCTGATTATAACAGTAGATTACCATGACAAAGGGTTTTTTGGATTGGTCGAAGATGTGGGTATAATGATTTTTAAACCTATAAACAGAACTATTTACCAAACCATTAATAATTTTATCAATTATTTTCACATATTTACCGAAATAGAGAAAATTCGTCAGGAAAATGAACAATTACGTAGTGAAAATCAACTTATTTCACAAGAAAATGCTATTGCAATGGAGAAATTGGCAGCCTATGATCGATTAGTAAAAATGGTAGAGTTTAAAGAATATTATTCTTATGATATGATTGGAGCTCAAGTGATAGGGAGAGAACCCAGCAATTGGTTCCACAGCGTTATTATTGATAGGGGAATTAAGGATGACGTGGAAATTGATATGGGGGTAGCTACTTATAATGGTCTTGTAGGAAAGGTGATTCAGTCAGAAGAAAATACTTCAAAAGTGCTTTTATTATTAGACCAGGGATGTTCGGTAGGTGCTATGGTTCAGCGTTCTCGGGAAATTGGTGTAATTAAAGGGGGAACGGATGGTGTCTATTGTTTCCTTGATTATGTAGCGCATGATGCAGATATCCAAACAAATGACATTGTTGTTACTTCTGGAATGGGTAGTTCGGTGCCGAAGGGTATTATAATTGGCCGTGTTATGGCTATTAAAAAAGAAAAACATGATCTTTTTCAGAGAATACTAGTAAAGCCAGAAGTAGATTTTAACAAATTGGAAGAAGTTTTTGTGGTAAAAAGACCGGATTAAAGTATAGGATTTAGGAGATAATAAGTAAATATGAGCAAGACAGAATTAATGAAGATGGAGAATGGATTAAATGTAATCAGTTGCTCAATGCCTCATATGCGTTCAGCGTCAATTGTAATAGGGATTAAGGCTGGTTCATTATATGAAAATAGTTCACAGCGAGGTATTTCTCATTTTATCGAACATATGCTTTTTAAAGGGACTGAGAAAAGAAGGAATACCCTGGAAATATCTCAATGTATTGAAGAATTGGGCGGAGAAATCAATGCTTCTACTTCAGAAGAATCTACTTTTTTGTATAGTAAAGTTCTCTACAAAAATTTTAGCAGCGCTTTCGAAGTAATGTCTGATATCCTAAATTATTCTCTTTTTAGAGAAGAGGATATTGCTCATGAGAAGCCTGTTATTGTTGAAGAAATTAATAAATATCAGGATATACCTGAAGATTGGATAAGTTTTTTAATAAACCAATTATTATGGAAGGACACTGTGTTAGGTCAGAATGTATTGGGGGAAAAAGAGACAGTCAGAAAATTTAATCGTACGAAAATATTACAATATTATAATGAAATGTATCAACCAAAAAATATGGTTATTGGTATTACTGGTAATATTTCCTCGAAAATAGTTCAAGAGGTAATCAAGTGTTCACCTTTTGTTCCAAAGGAGACAATACATGAAAAAATACCAAAAATTTATTTTAAAGAACAGCTAACTCCCGAGTTATTGGTATCACCAAAAAAAGTGAACCAAACTCATTTGTGTTTTGGTTTTGAAGGTGTTTCCAGATTTCATCCAGATAAAATTGCCATGGATTTACTCAATATTATCCTGGGCGCAGGTCTTAGTTCAAGATTGTTTCAGGAAATTCGCGTGAAAGAAGGGCTAGCCTATGATATTCATTCGTATACTCAGTATTTTGATCAAACAGGTTCTTTCAACATCTATGCTGGTGTAGACCCTGAGAAAATGGTTTCAAGTATTGAAAAAATCTTATTGGAGTTGAAAAAACTTAAGGATAATAAAATCAATACTAAAGAGCTTAGAAAAGCTAAGGAAATGTATAAAGGCAGTATCTTATTGGGACTAGAAAATACACTCCACCATGCCTTTAGAATTGGAAGCCATCTATTGTTATATAAAAAAGAGTATAGATATCTGGAATTAATGGAGAGAATTGAAAATGTTCAATCCGAGGATATTAGAAAATTGGCAGAAAATATTTTTCTAAGCAATAAAATCAATCTGGTCATTTTCTATCCAAATAAAAGAAAAATTAATAAAGACAGTTTAACTAAAAATCTAGAAATTTAGAAATAATAGGTGTTATAGATGCCACTTGAATTAAGAATTGGCGATATTATTAAACTAAAAAAGAAACATCCATGTGGAGGTTACCATTGGGAGGTAACCAGAACTGGTATAGATATTGGATTAAAATGTCTTTGTTGTGGACGTAAAGTGTTGGTTCCTCGAGTAAAAATTGAGAAAAGAATAAAACAAATAATTAAAAGAGATTAATATTAAGGCAGATTAACAAATAATACTAGTTTAAATAAAGGGTTTTACTATAAAAAGATTATGAGTAGCTATATGATAATTTTTCACCTGAATTCCAAAGCTGGAAGTACTATTACTTAAGAAATATTATAGCTAAAGGTTAAATCAAAAATCGAAATAAAAAAAACTAAAAAGTTGAACCCCTTTTATAGGTTTTTAAAGCCACCCGCTATGCGGGTGCGATATTTATTCTATTACTATCTTGATATATGAAAAACACAG
>CAZAJW010000134.1:0-3387 GCA_964485485.1 uncultured Atribacterota bacterium
GAATTAACCACTATTCGATTGCGCCCTTATTTTTGTTTTTTTGCCAACACTATTGTACTTAATTTAGTAAAAAAAGGCAATAGTACAATAATTAACAAAGTTTTTATATTCGATTTTTTGGACTTTAATAGTTTATCACAAATCAGAATAGCTCTCAATAGGAATCTGTTACTTTTTTAGTTATTATTACCCTATTACTTTTCTAAATACTCTCAGCCAATTTTCTCCTAATATTTTTTTTATGTCTTCAACTTTATAGCCCTGATTTAACAACTCTTCAGTTATATTTGAAAGTTTATCAACTCCAGCAAGTCCTTTAGGCAATATTCTGGTTCCATCAAAATCAGAACCTAATCCTACATAATCCAATCCTGCTATTTTTACCAGATAATTAATATGCTCTACTACGTCCTTTATAGTAGATTCTCCTTTCCCATTAGTTAAAAAATCATGAACAAAAGTGACCCCTATTATCCCACCTTTTTTAGCTATAGCAATTATTTGCTCATCTTTTAAATTTCTTAGGTGAGGACAGAGGGCATAACAATTGGAATGAGAGGCAACAATAGGAGATTTGCTTCTTTTAACAACATCCCAAAAACATGATTCTGAAAGATGGGAAACATCAATCAACATTCCAAGCTTATTCATCTCATCTATTACCTTCAAACCGAACTCAGTCAAGCCACTGCTGGTCCGAGATTCTCCTATTCCATCAGCTATCTCATTCCTTTGGTTCCAGGTAAGTGTCAGCAACCTAACCCCTAATTTATATAACATCCTCAACACTCCCAGATCTCCTTCTAAAGCTTCTCCCCCTTCAATAGAAAGGATAGCCGCAATTCTACCTGAGGCATTGACTTCCTTAATTTGTTGATAATTAATTATTAATGATATGTCGTTCTGATTTTTTTCTACCTCTCTATAAATGCAATCAATCAGTTGTAATGTTCTTTTCAAGGAGGCATTTGGTTTATATATTTCTTCAATAAATGCAGCAAAAAACTGGACATTTACTCCGCCTTCTCTCATTTTGGGTATATCTAGATGACCATAATCAGATTTTTCACCTAAGTTTCTTTTTTTGTTAAATATGTCTAAAACCGTATCACAATGGCCATCAAATATTATGGCTTCCTGATTTATCTTCTTTGCCAGAAAGGTATTTTTTTTATTTACTCCCAATTTTAAATATACTCCTTCATATTTTACAATTATTTTTAGGTCTTTTACATTAAAAAAGATTAAAACTTGGATTTACATAAAAATATCATAGCTGTAAAGCTAGCAGTTTTTAAGAATTCTCACGATTATTTTAATTATTTTTATGGAATAAATTTTATATATTCAGAATATAATGTAAAATATTTTTACTAAAACAACTATTAATTTTTTGATAAAACCCCTGATTTAATCATTGCTACCTTCAAGAATATTTATTTTCTATGCTTAAATAAATTACATAATTTAAATACACTAAAACTAAAACAATAAACGTCCAAATAAAAATAATATAAATTATTTTTACCTATTAAAATTATAGCATTTTCAATAATAGTATTTCAAATAATCTTTTTGTAGATATCTTTACACTTTTATGTTTTAAATTTCAAATAAAGATTGCTGCTAAATATTTATTCTCATAATCAACTTTCATTCTAATGAAAAAAGGCTCCTTTTCAAATGGAACCTTTTTAAATTATGGCTGAGGGAGGTGGGCTCGAACCACCGCTCCCAGATCCAGAGTCTGGTGTCCTACCACTAGACGATCCCTCAATCCTCAATTGTCAACATTAATATTTTACAACATATTTCACACAGGTCAAATATTTATTTGATAATCATTGCAATTTTTTTCTTTTTGGGCTTATTATTTATCCTAATTTCTCAACCGTTCTTCTTAAACGTCTTATGTTTATTTCTTTTCCAAGCACTTCCATTAAGGCAAATAAGCTCGGACCTACCTTTTTCCCTGAAAGTGAAACCCTGGTAGGATGAATAATCTGCTTCCCCTTTAAGTTTAATTCATTTGCAATTTCTCGCACTACCTTCTCAATGTTCTCTTCTGACCATTTATTCAGCTCTTCTAATCTTCCTGTCAGCTCAGTCAAAGTGTCTTTAACCCCATTTTGCTCAAGTACTCTTGCAGCATCTTCTTCAACCTTAAAATCATCAGTGAAAAAATAGTCTGCATATTCTAAAAATTGTCTGAAATTTCTTACTCTGCTTTTCATTAGCGACACTACTTTTTTAAGCCATATAAAAGCTTCGGCACTCACAGAATAGTCTATCAATCGAGATTCCTGTAAATATGGTAACAACATTTTGACATATTTATCTTCAGGCATCTTTTTCAGGTATTCGCCGTTAAACCAGTTTAATTTTTCCATATCAAATATTGCAGAATGTTTTGACACTTTATCCAGTGTAAATCCTTTTATTAATTCATCTATAGAAAATATCTCTTGATTAGTACCAGATGACCAACCTAGATGTGCAATATAGTTAACAACTGCCTCCGGCAGGAAACCCATTTTCTTATACTCCATAACCGATGTTGCACCATGACGTTTGCTTAAACGAGTATTATCCGGACCCATAATCATTGGTATGTGAACAAAATCAGGAATATCAGCTCCCAATGCCTGGTAAATAACGATTTGCTTGGGTGTATTGGAAATATGATCATCACCGCGCATAACTAAAGATATTTCCATTAAAATGTCATCAATAACTACTGCAAAGTTATATGTAGGAATTCCATCCGACTTAACAATAACATAATCAGTAAGCAATCTGCTATCAAAATCCATTTTCCCTTTTATTAAATCATTGACAATAATTTGATTTCCAGGCATTTTCAATCTTACCGCTGGTTTTCTTCCTTCATTTTCATATATTCTTTTTTCTGATTCAGTTAAATTCAAACATTTTCTGTCATATAAGGAATCTTCCCCATTGGCTAATTGTTTTTTTCGCCTTTCTTCTAATTCTTCAGCAGTACAATAACAATAATACGCCTTTCCCTCTGCTAAAAGCTTTTCAGTATATTGTTTATAAATTTCGAGCCTTTGCATTTGATAATAAGGTCCATGTTCTCCACCTTTTTCAGGACCTTCGTCCCAATCAAGACCCAGCCATTTCATACCATCCAAGATTGCCTTCACAGCTTCCGGAGTTGATCTTAATTTGTCTGTATCCTCTATTCTTAAAATAAATTTTCCATCATAATGCCTGGCATAGAGCCAATTAAACAAAGCAGTTCTTGCTCCCCCAATATGTAGATACCCAGTAGGACTGGGAGCAAATCTTACCCTAATTTTTTTGTTATTACTTTTCATGCTTCCTCCAAGATGATTTTTATATTAAATCAAATTTAAAATATAA
>CAZAJW010000135.1:0-1609 GCA_964485485.1 uncultured Atribacterota bacterium
GAACCACTGGAAAGCTCCATACCCGGTACCTTAAAGCGATTGGGATGTCCCTCAAAGCCTGACCATAGTTTCCTCAACTTGACAACTTCGTCAATAGGATAATAACCAGCTATTCCCAGGGAAACATAAATAGCTGGAGCCTTGTGTCCCGCTGACCAAAAAACCCGGTCACGCTCTGGCCACTGGGGATTAGCCGGATCATGTTTAATGTGCTTCAGATAAAGGGCAGCGGCAATATCCATAATAGAAAGAGTCCCTCCGGTGTGACCTGAACCAGCAGCTGTCAGGGCTATCATATTATAAGCCCTCATTTCTTTTGCTTTATCAATAAGTTCTGCTACAGCATATTCTTTTTTAATTTTTCCTGTTTTAGAGTCGATAATTGGCATAGATGCCTCCTCAATTTATAAAATCAGATTTTATATATATTAATTTCATATTCTTCATCTCTCTATTCCAGCATATCCTTTTCAATCCCGGATAAATGAAGTAACATTCTCTCCTTTGCTTGCTCACTATTTCCATTCTTGATTGCTTCAAATATTAAGGTATGGTCATTAATATACTTGTCAGAATATCCTGGTAGTTTGCATATTCTTTCTTTCATAGTAATCCATAATTTTTCTTCCAATAACTGGTTCATGGTAAACATCACCGAGTACAGAAAATTATTATGGGTAGCACTAGCAATATTCAGATGATATTCCCGGTCAATCATCATCATTTTTGAAACATCTCCAGTTATCTCTTTCATTTTTTTTATTATTCCAGCAAGTCTTTTGATATCATTATTATTTGCCTTTGTTGCAGCGAGACTGGCTATTTCTGTCTCAATAGTTTTTCTGGCCTCTAAAAGTTCAAAAGGGCTTTCTTCATTTTGAAGTTCTGCTATGGACTTTTCGTAAATGGCAGAGGCAGGATTATTATTTTTGATAAAATTTCCCCTAACTCCACGACTATCAATGATACCTAATATTTCTAATGCGCTTAGAGCCTCTCTAACTGAGGGACGTGATGTTCCAAATTGTTTTGCCAGAACCTGTTCAGGGGGAAGTTTATCTCCTGGCTTTAATTTGCCTTCTTTGATTAAATCCCTGATTTGTTCAACTATTTTCATGTACATCTTTTTTGTTTCAATTTTATTAAACATACTTACATTCATATTTTTTATCCTATCTTGTCATATATGTTAAATTGTCTGACAATACAAAAATATTATCACAGAAAAAGAATATAATCAATATCATAAAAACCTTTGTGGTGAATTTAAAATAGATTTTCAAATGATAGACATTGAGAAGTATTGTAAAACAAATGATTAAAACAATTCAACAACGAATAATATAATTGGTAAAACTATCAAAACAGCAATTGTAGTGAAAATCCAGCAGGAATTAACCAAATCAATATTTAGATTATAAATATTGGCAGCAATAACAGAATTAAAGGCGACCGGCATAGCTGATAATATTATTGAAACCTTTAATGGTAATCCATCACTGATATGTTGGTACCCAAAAAGTAAACCAATTATCAGTATTGTGGCTGGTACAATGAAAAATTTTACCAAGGATATTAAAAGGCATTCTTTAATATATCTGGATACCCT
>CAZAJW010000136.1:0-5895 GCA_964485485.1 uncultured Atribacterota bacterium
CTGGGCATCCAATTCTTCTAATTGTTCTTCGATATTCTGCTCTGCCTTGCGCATGGCAATAAGTCTGCTGGCATTTTCACTGGCCATGGATTCAATAAAGGCTTTGTAGAGCGAAATATAGAAATACTGGCGGATAACCAGATTAAACAAAATATCAGCTGGGATGGTATACAATGGTAGGGAACGGGAAGGCCATTGTTTGGCTGCCAACTCCTTGAGCCAATCAGGGTTTAAAGGATATAACTGAAAATGCCCTGGCTTAAAAGAAGAACTGCTTGTTGGACGGTTATAAAAAAGATGGATATGAGATATCCTTTTCTGGAAACGCCATTCTTCTACTATTAAGAGTACGTCTTGAATAGTACTATCCAGATTATAGCGAAAATTAGGAAAATCAAGCTTATAGCTTGCTGAAATTCCAATATCCTTCAAGGGTTCTGAAATCCTATCTCCAACCACACAGGCAGTCACTGACGGTTGCTGTTTCAAGTCCATTTCTTTCATCCAGGAATCTAGCTTATTAACGACTGGTAAATTAAAATTACCGGCCATTCCTCTTTGTGCACCAAAAACAATGATACCGATTGAATCACTTTCATCAGAAGCCGGTGCCTTTAAAATCTCAGGATTTTCTTTTAAAACTATCTGCAGACCAGCTTCAATATTCTGATGGTAATAATTTATAGCACTAACTGCTTTCTCATAGGCATGAATATTTACCGCAGCCAGGGCTTTCATTGTTTTTACTACTGAGTGCAAATCTTTTGCACTCTCAATTTTCCTGCGAATTGTCTCCAGCATCTGCATAATTATTATCCTTCATAATTGAACCAGTTATCTCCTGAATAAAATAGTTCAATCTCTCTTTATCATCAGAAGACAGGCTTTTATTATTATTAATTTTCTCGATAATTCCAGAAAATTTATCTTTAATCCCCTCTTTAACACTCTTTTTAAAGGCGTTAATTCTACTTACGGGAACTTCGTCCAGCAGACCTCGGGAAACAGCTAAAAGAAGGATAATCTGCTCTAAAACTGAATAGGGTTCATATTGATTCTGCTTTAATATTTCTCTTATCCTTCTGCCCCGGGTTAAAGTTTTTTTGGTATTTTCATCCAATTGGGTTCCAAAACGAGAAAAAATCTCCAGTTCCTGGAACTGAGAATAACTTAAGCGTAAATCACCTACCACCTGGCGGTATGCTGCCAGTTGGGTTTTTCCTCCAACGCGGGAAACCGATTTGCCTACATCAACTGCCGGTAGAATGCCACTTTGGAACAATTGGGGTGAAAGGTATATTTGTCCATCAGTAATTGATATTATATTAGTCGGGATATATGCTGATAAATTCTGAGCCTCTGTTTCAATAATCGGCAAGGCTGTTAAAGAGCCTCCACCGTATTCTTTTTTCAGATGAGTAGCTCTTTCCAAAAGGCGTGAATGAATATAAAAAATATCACCAGGAAATGCCTCTCTTGCCGGTGGTCTCCTCATTAATAAGGATAATTCACGATAAGCACGAGCATGTTGGGTTAAGTCATCATAAATAACCAGCACATCCTTGCCTTTCTTCATAAAATACTCTCCGATACTGGTGGCAGCATACGGGGCAATATAATTAAGTCCAGGTGCCTCATCACCGGAAGCTACTAAAACAATACTGTAATCCATCGCCTGAGCTGATTTTAACCTGGAAATTACCCGGGCAACAGACGATATTTGCTGGCCAATTGCACAATAAATGCAAATAACATCGCCTTTCTTTTGATTCAAAATGGTATCAATAGCAATAGCACTTTTACCGGTCTGGCGGTCTCCTAAAATTAACTCCCGCTGGCCTCTGCCAACCGGAATTAAAGAATCAACCACCAATAGTCCGCTTTGTAGAGGAGTATTTACAGGGTCCCTATCCATAATAGCGGCAGCATCTTGTTCGATCGGTGCATATTCTGTTGACCTGATACCTCCCTTATCATCAAGAGGTCTCCCTACAGAATCTATAATACGACCAAGGAGCATTTCACCAACCGGGACACTCATAACCCTATCGGTTCGTACTACCTCATCAGTCGAGCCAATAGATTCTGCTTCATCTAAAAGTATAATATCTACACTATCGGGATTCAGGTTAAAGACCATTCCTAGTTGCCCTTTTTTAAAACGGACAATCTCCCCTGATTTCACATTGGGCAAGCCATTTGCCTTTACAATATTCTTCCCAACTGAAGTAATGATTCCAATTTCCTGGAAATCAAAGGATGCTTCCTGCTTTTTTACAACCTTTGTCATTCTGGAAAAAGTCTCTTTTATATGTTCCTGTAAAGGTTTATTTTGAATTAATTCTTTCATCTTATCTATCTCCAAGAGAAGTTATTCTTCTTCTTTTTCGTCTGTTCTGTCTTCTTCTTTGTTGTCAATATCTTGTTGATTTACAGCTTCTTCAAATAATTTTTGTAAATTCTTTTCCAGGGAATTGAGATAACTCTCTATACTCCAGGAAATCTTTTTCCCTTTTGCCCTTAATTCAATCCCACAGATAAGGTCTTTGGATTCTTTAAAACTAATATCTATTTCATCCCGAAGAAGGTTTTTTAATTTATCGGTAATCTTTTCTTTTTCTTTTTCCTGTAATTGAAAAGCAGTATTTATTTCTACTACTTTATTGAGATCTAAATCAGACAACTGAAATTTTTTACCATTATTGTCTTTTGCATCTTCTAATTGTTGTAAAAAGCTGTCTATTAATTGGTTTTCTAATTTTTCATTTGCCAGATCTACCAGGACTTTTCTAGAAATCTGGCATACCTGCTGACAGGAACTCCGTTTTAGCTCCATCAAGAAGGCATCACGTTGTTTAGCAATTGAATTTCTCCAGCTTTTTTCTTCTTCATTCACTGCTTTCCTGGCTTCTTCCATCATTTTTTCACGTTTAGCCTGTAGTTCTTTTTTCATTTGGGCAAGGTCATCATCCCAATTCTCTTCCATCTTTTCCCTGATTTTCCGCTGCTTTTTAATTTCTTCTTCGGCCTCTTTCTGCTGTTGTTCGGTACTATCTATCTGCTCTTTAATCTGTTCTTCTCTTTCGTCAATAATGCCAACAATTTTATTAAAAAGAAATTTTTTCAGCAATATGACCAGAATCAAAAAATTGATAATCTGTGCTATTACTGTAAACAAATCAATTATCATATAATTCCCCTTATTGACTTAAAATATAATTCCAGAAAGGATTGGCAAAAATAAGAATAACGGAAATAACCAGGCAATAGATAGCAGTTGACTCGACCATAGCTAAACCAACAAATAGAGTTCTAGTAATAGTATTCGCCTCATCCGGCTGCTGGGCAATGGCTCCCAAAGCTCGTGCCACAGCCATTCCCTGCCCGATAGCCGGACCGATAGAACCGATAGCCATGGTAATACCAGCTGTAAAAATGGAAATTGCACTTACAATATCAATGCTACTCATTTTTCTCACTTCCTTCATTATTATTTTTTTGGTATAATTCACTCTCTGCCTGGGTGGCAGAAGCAATATAAACTGTAGCTAATACAGTAAAGATATAAGCCTGTATTTGGCCGATTAATAATCCTAATACCTGCATGATAATCGGTAAAAATAAGGGGGCAATAATCAGCAAAATCCCGGCAATCAAGGTACCGCTCATAATATTTCCAAACAAACGTACCGCTAAAGCCAGGGTTCGGGAAAATTCGCCGATAATATTAAAAGGCAGCATTAGAACAGAGGGTTCCAGGTATTGTTTTAAATAGTTCTTGACACCAATTTTACCGATTCCGAAGATGGGAATAGCAAAAAATACGCAAATCGCCAGCGCTGATGTTGTTGACAGCGAACTGGTAGGCGGATGATATCCGGGTACAATAGCCAGCAGGTTAGAAATAGAAATAAATAAAAAGAGACTCCCCAAAAAAGGAATAAATTGATCCGGGTTTTGCTGGGTAATTTCTTTAATCTGTTGACGAATATAACTGATAATTACTTCCAGGGAAATCTGCCAACGGCTGATATCATGGCCTACTTTCAAATCTTTAGTAGCCAACCAGCTAATTAGTGCTAATATAAACATTACCAACCAGGTAAATACTATAGTTGCATTTAAATGAATGCCATTCCATTGAAAATAGATAATGGCATCAGGGGTTATTTCCATAACTATTGCTCCTTCTTATCTTTCTTCGGATAATTATCACCCAGCCAGCGTGATAATATAATTCGGGCTAAAATGAAACCTGCTAACCAGTATAAAATATAAGTCCACTCTCCAAAGCGGGCAATGTAAAGTAAAATAAAAAAAGAAACTGCAACTCGCAAGATATAGCTAAACAAGGTAACCAATGCCGGATAACGTGAGTGTACCATATATTGCAGAGTAAACCATAACCCGCCAAAATAAAATAAACCTGATAGAAAACCTAAAATAATAAATTTAAATATTTGAATCTTAGATTACTCCTCTTCATCTCTTTCTTTTTCAATCACTTTACGTTCCTTCTGTACCCAATACCAGGCATTCCAGCAACCCAGGGCAATACCCAGAAAAAGAAAAGTCAAGGTCCATGATATCTGTCCAGGCCATTTCCTGTCGGCCCACAAGCCAATGCCAATTCCTATTATTGTCGGAACCATTACTGACCAGCCAATAACGCCAAATAAACCAAATCCCATCCAGATACTGCGATTTTTCCTGCTTTGAGCTTTTATCCTTCTCTTTTCCTTTTTTTCAATCTCGCGTAAAAATTCTTTTTCTCTTCTTTTCTCAGAAGAGCTATTTTTTTTATCCATGTGCCTCTAAATCCAAAAACCTCCTGACAAAATCGGCTTCCAGTTTTTGCAGGGCACTGCGGGCACCCTGTTCCTGTTCGTTAATCTTAATAAAATTTTCTTCAACCTCTTTCTTTAGAACCCCCAGGTTGTCTCCCTTGATGGCACCTCTAGTAGAAAGGGTTACCTGCTCATTTGCTTTAATCAATATACCCTCATTAATAGCTAGATAAAAATCTTCTTCTTTTTCTGTTAAAGCGAAAAAAATCCCGGGAGTCATAATTGTTACAAAATCAACATGACGGGGAAACAAACAGAAAAATCCATTAATAGCCTCTCCCACTATCTTTTTTACCTTGCCCTGCCAATAGGTTTTTTCCGGCAACAGTATCCTTAAATCCATCATTTCTTGGCCTCATCAATAACACCAAGCATATAGAGAGAATTTTCCGAATAATCACGAAATTCGTCATTTAAAATTCGTTCACATCCATCCAATGCTTCCTGCAAAGATACCCGACGTCCTTCATTTCCGGTAAACTGCTCAGTAACAGCAAAGGGTTGTGTCAAAAATCTTTCCAGTCTTCTTGCTCTATTTACAGTATTCTGGTCTTCCTTGGATAGTTCTTCCAGGCCAAGCATGGCAATTATATCCTTTAACTCTTCGTACTCTGAGAGTGTCTGCTTTATTCTGCGGGCAATATCATAATGTCTTTGACCAATAACTGTCGGAGTTAATATGCTGGAATTGGAGTTTAAAGGGTCAACTGCGGGATATAATCCCTGACTTGCTCTTTGCCTGGAAAGCACAATAGAAGCAGAAAGATGACTAAAAGTATGAACAGCAGCCGGGTCAGTAAAATCATCAGCCGGGACATATACTGCCTGGATAGAGGTGATGTCACCTGTCAAGGAACTGCTGATTCTCTCTTCCAGATCTGCAATTTCACTGGCCAGAGTCGGTTGATATCCTACCCGTGAAGGAAGCTCTCCTAATAACCCTGATACTTCCGCCCCAGCCTGCACAAACCGAAATATATTATCAATCAGCAAAAGAACATTTTGCTTGCCTTCATCACGAAAATATTCAGCCATGGTAAGAGCTGCA
>CAZAJW010000137.1:0-1594 GCA_964485485.1 uncultured Atribacterota bacterium
ATTCGAACCCTCGGAGCAGACTTAAAATCCGCTCAATTGCTTAGCAGGCAACCACCTTCGGCCACTCGGTCATCTCTCCGCTTAAAGTATAACATAATCTTTTTTTCCAGGCAAGAATTTAAAAAATTATAATGTCATAACTTGACAAAAATATGTAAAATATTTTAGAATGTGCTATCTTTTTTAATTGAAGTAGCAACAAATATAAACTGGAAGGATTTGGATGAATAATTTTCAGTATGATGTAATAGTAATCGGTGCCGGCCATGCCGGATGCGAAGCCGCACTTGCTGCTTCCAGACGTAGTGTAAAGACATTGCTGATTACCTCTAATGTGGATAATATTGCTTTACTACCCTGCAATCCTTCTATTGGTGGTCCGGGAAAAGGTCATGTAGCCAGAGAAATTGATGCTTTGGGTGGTGAATTAGCCAAGATAGCCGATCGGTCCACCATACATATTCGCATGCTTAATACCAGCAAAGGACCGGCTATGTGGGCATTGAGAGCCCAAGTTGATAAAAATAAATATAAAGAAGAAATGATTAAAAGCATTCAAAATCAATCTAACCTATTTCTCCTTCAGGAAATGGTTACCGGTTTACTGATTAAAAATAACCAGGTTTATGGTGTGATAGTTCAAAGCGGCAAAGCGTTTCATTCTCCAACTGTTATTATCACTGCAGGAACATTCTTAAATGGTAAAATTTATATCGGAAAAATCAATTACAGTGCCGGAAGATCCGGAGAAATTGCCTCTATCGACTTAGGCAATCAATTAAAATCGTTGGGTTTTAGCACTATTCGCCTGAATACCTGCACACCACCCCGTATAGATAGAAGAAGTGTCGACTTTTCTAATTTAACCGAACAGAAAAGTGCAATTGAACCTCTTGCTTTTTCCTATGAATCGGAAAAGAAAGCTTATCATAAACATACCGTATATATAACCCGTACAAATGCGGAGACAAAAGAAGTCATACAATCCAATATTAACCAGGTACCTCTGGTGAATGGAACTATTCAAAGTACAGCTACCCGTTACTGTCCTTCTATTGAAGATAAAATTGTTCGTTTTCCTCACCATGAATCTCATCAATTATTTCTTGAACCGGAAAGCGAATTAACTGAGGAAATTTATCTTCAGGGTTTCTTTACCAGTCTTCCTCCTTCGGCTCAATTGGAAGCCTTGCATACAATTAATGGTTTAGAAAAATGCTACATTACTCGTTATGGTTACGCTATTGAATATGATGTGATATTTCCTCATCAGCTCAAATATTCCTTGGAAACCAAAAAAATTAAAGGATTGTTCCTGGCAGGACAAATTAATGGTACATCGGGTTATGAAGAAGCTGCCGAACAGGGCCTTATTGCCGGAATCAATGCAGTTCAATTACTGGACAATAAGGAACCTTTTATAATGGATCGTTCTCAGGCTTATATTGCAGTAGAAATAGATGATTTGGTAACAAAAAGTATTACCGAACCATATCGATTAAGAACCGGTCTGGCAGAATACCGCCTATTGCTTCGTCAGGATAATGCCGATTTAAGGCTAACCCCCTATGGATATAAATATGGGCTTATTTCT
>CAZAJW010000138.1:0-3333 GCA_964485485.1 uncultured Atribacterota bacterium
AAAGGACAATTTAACAGGGCTATCAAATAAAAATAAATGTAAAATGAGTGAAAATATTAATAAAAACAATGATATGAGAAGTTATTTGAGAATTATTTAGAAAAATGTGATAAAGAAATTTTGCACAATTTTTGGAGCAAAACTAAGTGCTTTTTACCAATTATTAAGACGCAAGATGCAAGATGCGAGTTGTAAGATAAAAAATAAATACAAAATAAAATACTTTGGGTATAAGTTGATGAGATTGCTTCATTCCCCTCGGTTGTTCATAATGACGGAGAGGAGAGATTCGTTTTATTAATTTCCCTATATTCATATTATCTAAAGTAATTAATTCCGTGTAAGAAATGTAAGTATATTGTTACCTGAGACAATATGGCAGTATTGCTTATTATTAAGAATGATACCTGGGGAGGTAGTAGCTTATACATTGACAGAAAAGGTAGAAAAATTTATAATTTTAGTGAGTATTAATACAGATAATAAAAAAGGAATAGTAAATCATTATTTATTTTCCAGAGAGCCGTGGAAGGTGTGAACACGGTATTAATATGATTGAACTCCACCTTGCTATATTGATATACAGCCACTATACTTATGTAAAATAGATGCTTTATCTTTAATTAAGGATAGATAATTATTCTATCGAATTAGGATGGCACCACGTGAGTCAGCTCTCGTCCCTAAGGTATTACTTACCAAAGGCGGGAGTTTTTTGTTTAAAAGGATTTGTTAATATGGGTAAGGATTATAAAGTAATAGAACACATGGCCGATATAGGACTTAAGGCATTCGGAGAAACAAAGGAAAAATTATTTCAAAATGCAGCCCGAGGCATGTTTTTTATTATTACAGGCTCTTCCAATTTGGCCAAGCAGGGAAATGAGCATTACTGGGCCATAAAATGTGAGGGAGCTAACCTGGAGGAATTATTAGTAGAATGGTTAAGTGAATTGTTATATATTCACAGTACAGATTTTGTAATTTTAAATGATTTCATCATCGAAAGCATGACTAGCAATAATCTTCAGGCAGAGTCACATGGCTTAAAGATTAATGAATCTTTTTATAATATCGAAAAAGAAATTAAAGCAGTAACTTATTATAATTTGCAGGTCTTAAAAAATGAAAAGGGTTACTGGGAAGCAACTATTGTTTTTGATATTTAATAATTTAATTTAACAATGAAAAACCACCTTCTAAGTAAGGTAGTAATGGTTAAATAAAATGGTTTACTATGAAAAAGAATAGGATAAAGCTATAAGAAAATATTTAGCCTGAAAACCCAAACCTCTTTTAGAGGTTCTTAAAACTACCCGCTGCGGGTGCGTGTTTACTGAATTTTGAATGATTTGTAAGTAATTTAACTCTTTTGACTGATAAGAGGAGTTCATTTTTATGAAAAGCAATTGGGAAGAAATTTTAAAACGAATTGATAGATATATCTGGGAAATTCCAAAAGAATCTTACCAGGGTATGAGAGTAAATGGGCGGGTATATGCTTCAGACAATTTAATAGGGCAGATATTGGCAGATCAATCTCTTAAACAGGTAGCCAATGTAGCTTTCTTGCCCGGGATTGTCGGCTATTCTTTAGCAATGCCTGATATTCACTGGGGATATGGGTTTCCCATAGGCGGTGTAGCAGCTACTCGAGTAGATGATGGAGTAATCTCTCCTGGAGGAGTAGGCTTTGACATTAACTGTGGAGTTAGGTTGATTCGTTCAAACATAAAATTTCAAGACATTAAAGATAAGATTCCTGAAATTATTGAAGAGTTATACCGGAAGATACCTTCCGGAGTCGGTTCAGAGGGAATTATTAAATTAAGTCCACAGGAAATAAGGAAAGTATTGTTTGAAGGTGCGCAATGGGCTGTGAAAAAGGGCTATGGAGAAAAAGAAGACATTAGCTATACTGAAGAAAATGGCAGAATGGCTCAGGCTAATCCGGATATTATCAGCAATAAAGCAATACAGCGGGGTTTGTCACAACTGGGTACTTTGGGTTCAGGAAACCATTTTTTAGAGGTTCAGCTTATTGATCAGATCTATCAACCGGAAATTGCCCGACAAATGGGACTTGAAAAAGGGATGGTTACCCTATTAATTCATACCGGTTCCAGGGGATTCGGGCATCAGGTATGTACTGATCATTTGTCTGTTATGCAAAAAGCAGTTCAGCGTTATAATATAAATCTTCCTGATAAACAGTTAGCCTGTGCACCGGTTAATTCCCCTGAAGGTGAAAAATATTATCAGGCTATGTGTTGTGCAGCAAATTTTGCCTGGGCAAATAGACAATGCATAATGCATTGGGCAAGAGAAGTTTTCAGTAAAATATTCCATATTTCTTCTGAAGGTTTGGGATTAAAATTGGTATATGATGTGGCACATAATATTGCCAAAATAGAGGATCATCATTATAATGGTAAAAGTGTCAAGTTATGTGTGCATAGGAAAGGGGCTACCAGGGCTTTCCCGCCCCAGCATCCCGAATTACCTCTCAAATATAAGGAAATCGGTCAACCTGTTTTAATTCCCGGAGATATGGGACGTTTCTCTTTTTGTTCTGTTGGGACCAACAAAGCTATGGATAATACTTTTGGGTCTACCTGCCATGGAGCAGGCCGACTTATGAGCCGTGGAGAAGCAAAGAGAGAGGCAAAAAATCGGAATATAGCTGATGAATTAAGAATAAGAAACATTTTGGTAAGAGCAAGGAGCAAAGCAACTTTGGCCGAAGAAATATCTGCTGCTTATAAGGATGTTTCAGAAGTAGTAGATGTAATGGATAAAAGCGGAATTTCCAAAAAGGTTGCCAGAATGCGTCCTTTAGGGGTAATTAAAGGATAATGTCTGGAAAATATCAAGGTTTTATTTTTATAAATATTAGAGAGGATGGTTAAAAGGCATGTTGGATTTAAAATTCATTCGCTCAGAGCCGGATTTAGTTAAAGAAAAGTTAAAAAGAAGGGGATTAGATACAGGTATAATTGATTCTATTCTAAAATTTGATGAACAGAGGAGAAAAATTTTATTTGATGTTACCAGTTTAAAAGAGGAAAGAAATAAGGTATCAGATGAAATCGGGCGTTTAAAAAAAGAAAAAAAGGATGCTCAGGATAAAATCCTGGCAATGAGAGAAGTATCTACCAAAATTAAAGAAATGGATCCCGAAATTAAAACTATTGAAGAAAAGATACAGAAATCATTACTGGAAATTCCGAACATGGTGGATGATAGTGTGCCAGTAGGCCCTGATGAAGAAAGCAATGTAGAGATTAGAAAATGGGGAGAACCTAGAGATTTTGATTTTGAGCCTCAAGCTCA
>CAZAJW010000139.1:0-7024 GCA_964485485.1 uncultured Atribacterota bacterium
GATTAATTCCCAGAAAAGAACTGTTGTTTCTTCGGGAACAATCATTACATTGGTATCTTCCTTAGTTTGATATTGGAATAATTCCAACCTGACTGTATGCGCTCCTGTTTCAATATTTGTTTCGATATAAGGGGTAAATTTTCCAGTATCAATCCCATCAATATAAACCTTTGCCCCAGAGGGCTTGGATTGGATATCGATACTACCATAAGTAGGAGTATTTGATGGCGTACATGCTATAAATAAAAACAAAAAAACAGAGATAAATACAAATAATAAGAGAATATTTATTTTCTTATTCATTATTTGACCTCCTTCTCTTTCTTCTTGATAATTATTAGAATATTTTTTCCTCTCTGACTTTTCTAATCAATAGTGTTGTGAAAGTAAACATCGCACCCGCGTAGCGGGTGGATTTAAGAATCTCTAAAAGATGTGTGCCCTTTTCTTGGTTACTTTATGTTATGCTTTTTCCTTATATTTTGACTGAATATTTCTAAGCAATATAACTATTTGGATTTCGGGTAATAAATTATCATATGGCTTATCTTAATCTTTTTCATGGTTAAATAAAAAGACAGAGTGAAATAATTCCTCACTCTGTCTTTTTGACCTGAAAGATTCTTCCTATCTGTAAGAAATAAGAATTTTCTATCAATACTCTGTAAGGGTATTCCGGGTATAGGAATTGCCCCTTCGGTGCCTCTGTCGAAGCTCTCCAGAGTTCTGTCCGGTAACAGTCCTTTTGCCTGCAAGTTTCGATACTTATGGTATCTTTCCTCTTCGGCGCTCTTCCCGAAATGGGCAAGAGTCTCTCCTGTTACCCTCGTACAGGTTACAGTATTTGGTTTTTTTATATTTTAAAACCTAGTACGATTGTATGGTTGAAATAAATCTTTATTGATCTATAATATACTCCTTTTTCTTAAAAAGGTCCTTCTTTTTTTGAAAAAGATATTAAGGTTAATATTATATATCTAAATAGATGAATCACTTTGCTATTATATTATCTATTTTAGGCATTTTTCCCGCATTCAGAAGTTCAGCTGTTTAATAATCAATCGCACATACTATTGATGTGATTATTGGGATAATTATTTGGTTCGACTTGATCGGGTGTATTCCCACATATCGTATTAAAATTTTCAGTATTACTGGCATCTGTTCCACCAATAGTAGAGGTGGAGGAGGTAAATACAAATATGCCTCCTCCACTGTCAGAACAAATATTCTCAGTAATCGTATTAGCCTGGATAGTGGACGAACTGCCATAGTCACATATACCGCCGCCGGTTCGATTCACAGTATTACCGGTAATGGTGTTATCGTAAATAAAGGGAGAACAATCACTGCTAATATACATACCACCGCCGTCATCAGCTGTGTTTCCTGAGATATTATTACCTTCAATAGTCGGAGAAGAGTAATAATAAATATAGATGCCACCACCGTAATCATCAACCGCATTACTGGAGATAGTATTAAATGAAATACTTGGTGAACTAAAATCACTAATATAGATACCGCCAGCAAAGTCGATGGCGGAATTTCCTTCAATAGTATTATTATGAATGGTAGGGGAACTATAACTCATATAAATAGCCCCACCTTCATCTGCAGTATTGCCTGAAATCATATTATTTTCAATACTGGGTGAGCTTTCATATAAATAAATACCACCTCCGTTGTAGTATAAACCGGCACTGTTACCAGAAATGGTATTTTCATGTATATCCGGTGAACTATGATCCATGTAAATACCGCCCCCCATTAAATCAGATGTGTTTCCTGAAAGGACATTATTCTCAATAGTAGGAGAACTGTAATAAAGGTAAAGGGCACCGCCATATTTATCTGCTTTATTAGACGTAAAATTGTTATTGATTAATGTAGGTGAACTATACTGCATATAGATGGCACCACCTTGGCCAGAAGAAGGTTCATTACTCTTGACAGCCGTATTTCCGGAGAAGGTATTGTCCTGAATAACAGGTGAGCTGTAGAAAAGATAGACTCCGCCGCCACCGGGTTCCTGAGTTTGGTTTCCGGTAATGATATTGTTAGAAATGGTGGGAGAACAGTTGAAAACCGAAATTCCTCCCCCTTCCTTTATAATATTTCCTCCGGTAATGGTAAAGCCGTCTAAGGTTGTTCCTTCCGGACAGCTATCCATTTCAATAACCTGTTGAATATTTTCCCCGTCAATAGTTGTGGAACCTGCCCCGTTTTTGCTTTTCAGGACAATCACCCGGTCTTTGGGAAACTTAATCCGGTGTTCCTTGTAGATACCGTCTGCAACATAAACTGTGCCATTGTCTGGCGTATTATCCAGTGCATACTGGATGGTTTTCCAGGGATGATCGACGCTTCCGTCATTGATATTATCCCCGGTCATACTGACATATCGTGCCAGTAAAGAGGTCCACTTGGCATAAAGAGTCAGGTCGGATGTCACTATATCAGAGGAAAAGTCCCAGAGATTGATACAGTCTGGTTCCTGATACCAGCCCTCAAAGGAATAGTCTTCTCGACTGGGTTCAGCTGGTTCACTCACCAACTGCCCGGCTTCTAGGCTCTGAGAACTGACCATACTGCCACCCTGGGAATCAAAGGTTACAGTATAGGTAGAATCCGGGGTAGTTACACAACTACTTAAAAACAAGAAAACAGAGATTAATACAGATAATAAGAAAATATTTATTTTTTTATTCATTTTTTGACCTCCTTCTCCTTCTTCTTGATAATTATTGGAATTATTCTTCCTCTCTGGCTTTTCTAATCAATAGTGTTGTCAAAATAAAAAGACAGAATGAAATATTTCATCACTCTGTCTTTTGACCTGAAAGATTCTTCCTATCTGTAAGAAATAAGAATTTTCTATCAATACTCTGTAAGGCTATCCCAAGCAATAGGAATTGCCCCTTCGGTGCTTCTTTTGAAGCTCTCCAGAGTTCTGTCCGGTAACAGTCCTTTTGCCAGTAAGTTTCGATACCTATGGTATCTTTCTCCTTTGGCGCTCTTCCCGGATTGGGTAAGATACTCTTCTGTTACCCTCTTACAGGTTACGATATTTGGTTTTTTTAAGGCGAATTATGAAAAATTCTAAAACAGCTATAAATATAGATATTTTTACCTATAATATACTCCTTTTTATGAAAAATTTCCTTCTTTTTTTTAAAAAAAGATATGAAAATCAAATGAAATTTTTTAGCTCACTTTATTAAGAATGAATTCAAGGAGACCACCAAATTGTTTCAAAGCCCTGTAACCGGTAAAATTAACTGATGGTTCTTACGAAAGCAATGCCCATAGAAATAAAATGGACATAGCAAAAAAATTTGATTATAATTAATAATAACATTATAAATATTAAAGGTTGGTACAATTATGGCTAATAAAAACCTGCCAAAGTATCAATTTATAATCTGGCTTTTAATATTTATCACTTCTTTTTGCCTGCTAAGTTATGGAGAGGCTTTATACCTTCAAAAGCAGGATTCAGATATCCTTTCAGTAAAGGCTTACCAATTTTCTATAGATATACTAAAAGAAAAATTGCCTAATGTTGAAACTATTACAGAATATGATCAAGATAAAGTGCTAGAGGAAGCACCAAATGTATTCCAGGTTACCTTAGAAGGAACTAAAGGCTCTATTTGGTATTGTGTGATCCAGTATATGGAATTAGAAAATACCTTTAAAGTCATTGAACTGGTTGAAGCTGTAACTGCAAATGAAACTGTTACCGGGGAGGATTCTTCAATTAAAGAAGAATTCAAAGAAGGGGAAATAAAGGGTGGAATACTTACTCATGATGAAACCTGGAGCGGTCAGATACTAGTTACCAAACATATAGTTGTTCCGGAAGGAGTTAAACTTACCATTGAACCAGGCACCAAAGTCAGGTTCAAGCATTATAGAGGTTACAAGGAACCCGGGAAAAGAATAGGTCTAGAGGTCAATGGTGGTACTTTGCTGGCATTAGGCAAACCTAATCAACAAATCTGGTTTACCTCGGATGCAGAAGAACCTATCAATGGAGACTGGTTAGAAATATTTCTGAACAATACAAAGACCAGCCGACTAGACTATGTCATTGTTGAATTCAGTCTTTTAGGTATCAAGCAGTTTGATTCTGAAGTTCCCGTTACTAATTCAATAATAAGATGGACAAATACTGAAGGGTTATATGCAGAGAGATCAACCCCAGTCTTTAAAAACAATACATTATATGAGAATGGTTATCATGAAATTGCCCTGGAACATTACAATAGAGATGTAACCATAAGAAACAATATTTTTAGAAACGGCTGCGTTGCTATTCATTTCCAGGAAACTACAGCACTGGTGGAAAACAATTATTTTACCAACTATGATAATGAAGTTATCTCTGTATGTGCAGATTCAGAGGTTATCATCAGAAATAATAAATTCAGAAATTTTGGCAATAAAAAGATGGTAATACTAACTGAGTCTGAATCAAGTGCAATCATAGAGAGAAATGATTTCGATAAAGGAAATCTACCCATACCCAGTTTTGACTATGAAGACATACAGGATCATAAACTGGGTTATATACCGGGTGATCCTGAGGACCGTTACCTGTATGTTTTTGATGCTGAAGATGAAACCAGGCGTGTAATTAAAAGGATTGGGGAAGGGCTGGGTTTTAGTTGGTCTTTATTCTATGCTGAGGGTTTTCTTTGGACTTTTAGTTTCGAAGCTCAGGGATTCGTCAGAATCGACCCCTCAACCGGTGAGTACAAAATATATAAAAATGATGGTGAAATGCTTATTGCCCGGGGGCTTGTTTATGACGGAGAATATTTCTGGGCGAATGATTTTAGTAGATTAAAAATCATTAAGTTTAAGTTATATGGTGATGCAATCAAGATTATTGACTCATTTGATGTCCCAGAAAAGGAAAATGGCGGAACTGTAGGCCTCGCTTATGATGGTGAATTTTTGTTATACCATAGCAGAGATGGTAGAAGATTATATAAAATTGATCAAGAGGGAAAAATAAATGATATTATCGAAATCAAGATTGATGCCAAACATCGTGAGATATCAGGACCATTCGTTTGGACAGGAGAATATTTCTGGACTGTAGGAGACAAAGGGTTAGCTAAATTAACTGCCGATGGAGAACTCGTTGGAGAAATCTATGGTGTGGCTGATGGGGTATTTGCAATAGCCTGGGATGGGCAGTACCTGTGGACATTCCAGAGGACCTGCGAAATGTGGGATGATGCTAAGATATTCCATATTGAGATTATTGACGACTCATTATTCTAGATAGAAACATCTTCAAATTAAAACTGATTATTTATTTATACTCTTTAGATGTACTAATTTCGAGTTGTGTTCACACTTTAAACTAAATTAACTATGAATTTTATGGCCAGATAACCGGTGGTCCGCCATTATTATCAATAATGGGATTTCCTTCGGCAATATAAATATCATCATTCCCCATATTGGCTGAATAATTGTCATGAATGGTGACATTATTAATGATATTTGGCTCACTGACATTTCCTATAATATATATCCCGCCTCCACTCTGTAAAGCTGCATTTTCTTGAATGGCATTTCCTTCAATCACTGGAGAAGCATCGTTTATAAATATGCCACCTCCATTTAATTCAGCCGTATTATCATGAATTACATTATTCCTGACCATTGAAGATCCATACTCAATATATATTCCACCACCAAATTTTTTAGCTTCATTTTCAGAAATATTTGGATTGGATTCAATAACCGGGGAACAAGAATAGGTATAAATTGCCCCTCCACCTTTCATGGCTGTATTATTAGATATCGTGTTATGTTTTATAGAAGGCGTACCAGTTAGACTGTTAATATAAATACCTCCTCCCCAAGCTTCAACTGCATGATTATTTTGGATGTTATTATGTTCAATCTGTGGTGAACTCTCTCCCCAGATATTGATACCTCCTCCATGAGAACTTTTATTCTCAGTGATAGCATTATAAAAAATATTAGGAGATGCGTTATAAATATACATTCCTCCGCCACGACTAGTAGTTATGCCTGAGGCTTGGTTTTGGGTAATGGTGTTGTACATGATATTGACAGAAGCATTGTACAGATATATTCCTGCACCATGATTGGCCGAACCATTCTGAATGGTGAAACCGCTGATGGTAGGAATCTCATTATTATTTTGTGCCCTAAACACCCGATGGCTGTCACAACCATCAATGATGGTATCTTCCCGGATGGTATTATCCTGAGGATCCAGGCTTAGCAAATAGATCGCTTTATCGGGTAAATTAATCTCTTCTGCTTCCTCATATTGATCCGGCACTACGGTCATAATATCCCCATTGGTTAGCTGGCTATTATTAACCGCTTCATGGATCTCGGTTTCCCGGTAAACCTGGAGTGTATAGGTTTTTGTAGTTATCCCATCCTCTGCAGTAACCACAATCTCATAACTGCCCGAATTAAGGAAAAAGGACTTCTTCTCTCCGCTTGCTACCTCTTCCCCGTCAATCTTAACGGTCCCCTGATCGTAATAGGGAATAATACTGAACATAGGAAATGAGACAATCATCCCTGATATTTTATTCCTAGCTACTACGAAGAGGTCATAATCTGAAGTTCCTGGATCAAAGACAGGCTTATAAAGTAACTGATAATCGGTTGATTGATAGGTATAAACAACTTTCAGGTTATTCAATTCGGCTTTATTCTGACTGCCCATTGCTTGCCTGTTAATTAAGACTGAATAAGTGGTTGAATGCGTCTCATCAGCTGATTGTACTCGGATCTCCAAATCATTCATCCCTTCATTTAGTTCCAGGTCAGGAGAAGGTAGACCTGATACTATCTCAATCCATTTCCCCCAGGAATCCCCGGCGGCTTGAAAGCGGTAATTCAATATTGATTGCGTAGAGCCGGTCACAGCAGTAAAGTTGATTTTTTCTGTGGGATATCCCACAGTGATCGAATAATCTAGAATGGCTGAATCAAAATTGGGCGTTAAATTGCC
>CAZAJW010000140.1:0-2098 GCA_964485485.1 uncultured Atribacterota bacterium
GGCTTTTATCCGGGAATATGAAGATGAAATAATTTTAGTCGTCATAAATCTCTCCCGGTTTTCTCAAGTTGCTGAACTCGATCTATCAGAATATGCCGGGTATTATCCAGTCGAGATATTCAGTAAAAATCAATTTCCTATCATACAGGATAAACCTTATATAATGACCATGGGATTCTATGATTATTTTTGGTTTATATTACAGAAAGAAGAAGCTGTTAGCGAGAAAACCGATCGGCAAATCCCAATAATTAGATCCAAAAAGAAATGGATACATCTTTTTGACAATAGAACCAGGGTAAAAATTGAAAATCAAATACTACCTAGATTTTTAAAAGAACAAAGATGGTTTGGCGGTAAATCTCAAAAAATATTAAAAATTAATATAACAGAAGTAATACCTGTTAAAAACAACAATAGTTTTACGTTACTGCTTATTTTAAAGGTTAACTATGCTTCTGCCACAGAAGAATATTATCATCTTCCACTTTCTTTTTTAGAAACAGAACAGGCAAACATATTATTACAGGAAAAGCCTAATTCTGTTCTTCTTCAATATCAATCTCCAGAGAATGAAGGGATAATCTATGATTCAGTTTTAGATGAGGATTTTCACCAAACTCTTATTCATCTAGTTGCCAGAAGAAGGGTTATTAGAACAAATGGGGGGAAATTAAAGGCATATCCTGGCAAATATTTTAGAAATATACGCAAAAACCTGGATTTGATCGAACATTCTAATCCCCTGACTACTGAACAAAGCAATACCTCGATTCTCTATGACCACCAACTTATCTTTAAATTATTCCGTAAACTGGATGAGGGCATGAATCCTGATTTAGAAATTGTCAGGTACATTACAGAAAAAACAGATTATAAGAATGTGCCATCTTTTGCCGGAGCACTTGAGTACCAGAAGAAAGACGGTTCCCTGGTTACACTTGGTATTTTATATCCCTTTGTACAAAGCGAAGGAAATGCCTGGGATTATTCTCAGGATTACCTGGTTCGATATTATGAAAGAGTCCTTTCTAAAATAACCCAAATAGAGAAATATCCCTCTCTACCATCATCTTTTTTCGAAAAACCCGAACAGGATATTCCGGAAATCATGTTGGAATTGATTGGTGCCCCTTTTCTAGAAATGGCTTATTTGCTTGGAAAAAGAACAGCCGAGCTACATCAATCCCTGGCACGCCTTACTCAGGACCATAGCTTCAAGACTGAACCTTATACCTTACTTTACCAGCGTTCTGTCTATCAATCAATTCAAAGCCTGACCAAAAAGGTCTTCCTATCCTTACGTAAGAATAGCAGCCGCTGCCCTAATGCTATTCAGGATGACTTAAAGGAAGTACTTTCTCTGGAATCCAGTATTATTAGTCATTGTAGAAAAGTTTTAGCCAAGAAAATTAAAGCTAAAAAAATAAGGGTACACGGGGATTATCACTTAGGTCAAGTATTGTATACCGGAAATGATTTTTATATTATTGATTTTGAGGGAGAACCAGCCAGGCCTTTGGGAGAAAGAAGACTGAAACGCTCACCATTGAAGGATGTAGCAGGTATGCTGCGCTCTTTCCATTATGCCGCATTTTCTCCTTTGATCCAGGAGAAAATTGCCGGGGAATATGAAGAGTTGGAACACTGGGCAAAATTATGGACTTACTATGTCAGTAAAACTTTTCTTAATACCTATCTGGAACATATTAAATCTTCTGCTATTATTCCTGAGGATAGGGCAGAAATAAGTAAATTACTTAGTATTTATCTGCTAGAAAAAGCAGTATATGAAGTAGGATATGAGATAGATAATCGGCCTGATTGGCTGGCTATTCCTTTAAAAGGAATTCTTTATGAGATAGGAGCAATTAATGATGAAAAAAAAGAATAAGATGCTGCACACAAGCTCTATACTGAGTAAAGATGATGTTTTTCTTTTTAACGAAGGAACGCATTACCAATTATATCGACATCTGGGGGCACATCCGGTTAGCAAAGATAAGCAAGATGGTATTCATTTTGCTGTCTGGGCTCCCAATGCCGAATCTGTTTCAGTTATTGGTGATTTTAATAATTGGGAACCTAATACTCATAA